>JACRCA010000092.1 GCA_016234425.1 Deltaproteobacteria bacterium
AACGGAGATGCCAGCTCCAGTTAAGGCCACGACTTTTTTGGCCCCCCGGATGGCCTGGGCAGTTCTTTTGATCAAATCTTCACTCACGCCCTTCTCCTGCTCGATTCCCTGAAAGCCTCGGGAAGATGGAATTATTCTACCAGAGTGGAAAATTTTGGCAAGGGTAAATAGGAAAGGCATTGACAAAACGTAGTCAAATGTTTAATCTCTTCCCCGGGTCCTTCCTTTTACCCCTAAATTTCAACTTTAAATTTGTAACCCATTCTTTTGCGGGAGGAGGTCATGGCTATTTCTGCTTATATTTTCATCGAGACTACCCAGGGTAAGGCCAAAACAATTGCCCGGGAGATCGCCCAGATCCCAGGGGTGAACACCGCTCATACCGTGACCGGCCCTTACGATGTGATCGCCTACGTGGAGGCAGAATCCATCAAGGTCTTGGGAGATTTTATCGTTTCCAAGATCCAATCCATTGCCGGAGTGCTACGCACCTTGACCAACGTGGTCATCGATGCCGAATGACCACGAATGGGCAACGGAGAAGGAGATTCACGGCTTCTCCCCTACGGTGATGTGGGGAAGAAGGGCGGAGAGCTTCTTGGGGCCGATGCCGGGCACAAGGAGGAGATCTTCCGGGGAGGCAAATTTCCCATACGTCTCCCGGTATTCAAAAATTGCCCGCGCCATCTTGGGACCGATACCGGGAAGAGTATCAAGTTCTTCCACGCTGGCCGTGTTGATGTTAATGGGGACAGAGAGGACCTTTTGTTTTTGGGGAGCTAAAGGTTCGAGCAACACCCTCCCCCTTCCTTCGCCAATCGGGAGGATACTCAGGCGACAGTTTTTCTCAACCTTCTGCAAAAGATTTTCGGCGGGCAGGGAAAGTTTTTCACTTATTCCGCCAGCTTTCTCAAGCACATCCAAGACGTTCATCCCCGCCCCGATGCTATAGATTCCCCGGTGGTTAACGCTCCCATCTACTTCCACCAGGATCTCTCCCTCCGCTGACTTTTTTGAGGGGAAATTTCTTTCGGGGTTGGCCCGAACCGCCTCGCTCACAGGGGAGGGGGGAGAGGTCAGGAAGAACAGAAGGGATAGGAGAAGGGATAGGAAGAGAACAATCGACTGCTGTTCTCGAGTCATGAACCGATCTTCTCGTCTTTTAAAAGTTTATAATTGATTGAATCCACCAAAGCCTGCCAGCTGGCTTCGATGATGTTTTCTGAGACACCCACCGTTCCCCATTTGTCCCGGTCATCTCCAGACTCTATCAGGACGCGCACTTTTGCTCCCGTGCCTTTGCCCGGGGAGAGAACGCGCACCTTGTAGTCCACCAGTTCCATTTCGCTGAGCTGGGGATAGAACTTTTCCAGGGCTTTGCGGATGGCATTGTCCAGAGCATTGACTGGCCCATTGCCAGTAGCGGCAGTGTGTTCTACCTGCCCCCCAACCCTGACCATGATGGTGGCTTCCGAAACAGGGGCCCGATCTTCGCGAAGTTTCGCCCATAGGACCCGAAATCCAATCAGCTCAAAATATTTCTTCTGGGTACCCAGGGCTTTTTTCATCAGCAGTTCGAAAGAGGCCTCGGCTCCTTCGTACTGATATCCCTGACTTTCCATCTCCTTCAGGTTACTCAGGATCTCGTGAGTCAAAGGATCCTTCCGATTCAGGTCAATGTTGTATTCCGCCGCTTTCTGCAAGATATTACTCTTTCCGGCTAAGTCTGAGATGAGCACGCGCCGGTGGTTCCCCACCCATTCTGGGAAGATATGTTCGTAGGTTTGAGGGTTTTTTTCGATGGCACTGACGTGCACCCCGCCTTTATGGGCGAAGGCATTCGCCCCCACGTAGGGCTGATGTTTGTTGGGCTGAAGGTTGGCCAGTTCGGCTACAAAATTGGAGACCTCTCGCAGCTTGGCCATCTGCGCCTTGCTGAGGCAGTCCAGTTTGAGTTTGAACTTCAGATTGGGAAGGATGGAGCAGAGGTTGCCATTCCCACACCGTTCCCCGTAGCCGTTGATTGTTCCCTGGACATCGCCAACACCGAGCTGCACGGCAGTGATGGTATTAGCCACGGCCATTTCCGTATCGTTGTGGGCATGGATCCCCAGCGGAAGCGAGATCTGTCCCTGCACTGTCCGGATGATTTCCGCCAGTTCGCTGGGCATCGTTCCGCCATTGGTATCGCAAAGGACAATGATGTCGGCTTTGGCCTCCTGGGCGGCTTTGAGGGTGGCCAGGGCATAATCGGGGTTTCCTTTGAATCCATCGAAAAAATGCTCGGCATCGTAATGCACTTCGGGCACCGCTGCTTTTAGGAACTTCAAGGAATCACGAATCATGGCCAGGTTCTGCTCCAAAGGGATGCGCAGGGCATCTCTCACGTGCACCTCCCAGGATTTCCCGAAGATAGTCACCGCCCGCGTCTTGGCCCCGAGGAGAGCTTTCATGTTGGCATCATTCTTGGGTGCGATGTTGGCCCGGGTCGTAGAGCCAAAAGCTGTCACCGTGGCTCTTTTTAAAGAGTAATTACGGATCTCCCGAAAAAAGGCCATGCCCTTGGGGTTC
The DNA here is from genome assembly GCA_016234425.1 of Deltaproteobacteria bacterium. Classification (GTDB taxonomy): domain Bacteria; phylum Desulfobacterota; class SM23-61; order SM23-61; family SM23-61; genus JACRCA01. The sequence continues at coordinate 2,572 of JACRCA010000092.1, forward strand.
GACCCTGGCCAGCCTCCCTCGATGTAGTCAATTCCCAACTCATCCAGGCGCATGGCAATGCGCATCTTGTCCTCGACAAAAAAGGAAATGTCTTCGGCCTGGGTTCCATCCCGCAAGGTCGTATCGTAAATTTTGATTTTCTCTTCTAATTTTTTTCTTCCGTTCATGACTCTTTCCTGAGCTCCCCTTTATCCAAGCCAAAGGCCTGATGCAGCACCCGCGCCGCCAGTTCACCGTATTTTGCCTCCACCACGCAAGAGATCTTGATTTCCGACGTGCTGATCATCAGGATGTTGATGTTCTCCTTGGCCAAGGCCGTGAACATTTTAGAGGCCACGCCAGCATGGCTGCGCATCCCTGCCCCGACAATGGAAACTTTGGCGATGTTCTCGTCCGCCAGGACTTCCTGAGCTTTGATTTCCTCCGCAGTTCTCTTTACCAGCTTCAAGGCTTTCTTGAAGTCTGCCTTGGGAACGGTGAAGGTCAGGTCCGTGTATCCGTCGGCGCTGCTATTCTGGATGATCATATCCACGACGATATGGGCATCCGAAATGGGGGTGAAGATCCGGGAAGCAATTCCTGGCTTATCCGGGACCCGCACAACGGTAATGCGCGCCTCGCTCTTATTGTAGGTGACCCCAGAGACTAGCACTCGTTCCATCTTCTCATCCTCCTTGATGACTAAAGTCCCATTCTTGTCGGAAAAGGACGAACGAACATGAATGGGAATGTTAAATTTCTTGGCAAACTCCACCGCCCGAATCTGGAGCACCTTCGCTCCCAGAGAAGCCAGTTCCATCATCTCATCGTAGGTAATGTGGGATAGCTTTCGCGCCTCCGGGCAGATGTTGGGATCGGTGGTATAGACCCCTTCCACGTCGGTGTAAATCTCGCAGACCTCCGCCTGCAAAGCAGCGGCCAGGGCCACACCCGTGGTATCTGATCCACCACGCCCCAAGGTGGTGATGTTCCCGTCTCTATCCACCCCCTGGAATCCAGCCACCACAGGGGTGACGCCCGCTCGTAATTCCTTCCGCAGGCGCTGCACTTCCACTTTCTGGATGCGCGCTTGGGAAAACCCATCATCTGTCAGGATACGTACCTGGGGCCCCAAAAAAGATTTTGCCGGAATGCCCATCGACTGTAGCGCAAGCGCTAACAAGGCAACACTCATTTGTTCCCCAGTGGAGATCAAGGCATCGTATTCCCGTAGATCTGGGTTATCATTGACCTGGTAAGCCAGTTGGATGAGTCGGTCAGTTTCCCCAGCCATGGCGGAAACGACCACCACGACTTCGTTCCCTTCCTGAAGGGTTCTGGCCACCCGGCGGGCTACGTTTCGTATCCGGCTCAAATCTCCTACAGAGGTTCCCCCATATTTCTGCACGATAAGCGCCACGTCACTCCCCTTTCATTTTTCTCCATTTATGGCCGAGAGAGTCGACCAAATCCTTGGCGGCTCTTCCTTTTCCCACAAAAACCAACTTCCTCTCCCCGGGGCTAACCCAATGAAGATGAACCTCGACTCTCTCTTCGGGCAGAAGGCTCGGCACCTTCTCAGCCCATTCCACCAAGGTCACACCCGGTCCAGAAATAAATTCTTCCAGACCCAAATCTTCTCCCTCACCTGGACGCTGGAGGCGATAAAGGTCCACATGGTGCACCAGAACTCTTCCCTGGTATTCGTTTACCAAGACGAAAGAAGGACTGGTTACCTCTCCTTCATCCTCCACCCCCAGGCCTTGGGCAATCCCCTTAGCTAACACGGTCTTCCCCGACCCGAGGTCACCCCTTAGGGCCACCACTGAGCCTTGGCCAAGCATTTCTCCGAAGATTCGCCCCAGATGTTGGGTTTGGTCAGGACCCTTGGTCTGTACTTCCCAGATCCCTTCCCCAGGTTCAACTTCCCTCATCGGGAACTCAGTAGGAAATTTCCATCCCCAAAGGGAAGGAAAAATCATCGATCTGATTCTCCCCTCGGGCGAGGGCTCGCAAAACTCTGGGAGTCTCTCGGATCAGATCTGTCGCTGCCATTCCGCGCTCCCCCCTTTGGTGGGCTACAAAATCGCCCACTAACCCGTGCAGGTATACACCCAACTTGGCCGCTTCCAGCGGAGGGAAACCCTGCGCCAGAAAGCCTCCCACCATGCCTGTGAGAACATCTCCCATCCCTCCTGAGGCCATCCCCGGATTCCCCATGGGGTTGATGAAAATATCCCCCTCAGGGCTGCCTACGATGGAACGTGCCCCCTTCAACACAAGGATAACCCCATTATCCTGGGCGAACTTCCGAGCGACCTGAACCCGATTCTGCTGGATTTCCTTAACTGGAGCATCCAGAAGCCGGGCCATCTCTCCTGGATGCGGGGTAAGAATCAAACTTCCCCGTGACCTCCGGATCAGCCCTTTTTTACCAGCCAGCGCGCTCAAGCCATCAGCATCAATCACTGTCGGAAGCTCATGGCTGCGAACAATCCGCTGGATCAGTTGGATTGTCTCAGGATGCAAGGAGAGGCCTGGCCCGATGGCCAGGGCATTTTTCCGCGAGCAAAGCTCGGTGATCCGCGAGTAGGCGGCAAGGCCAAGAGTATGATCCTTCGTTTCTGGCAGAGGTTCGGTCATGGCTTCGATCAATTTGACCTCCAGGATGGGATTGAGACTCTCTGGAATGCCCAGAGTAATCAAACCAGTTCCGACCCGTAGAGCGGCCTCACAGACCATGGCCGCTGCTCCAGTTTTTCCTGGAGAACCAGAAAGAACCAGTAAGTGGCCAAAGTCCCCTTTATGGGCGCTTGGATTTCTCGAGGGGAGCAAAGATAAAAATTCTGCCCCTTCCATGAGGTAATCTTTAATCGTCTCCGTTTCGATGGAAGATTTAGGAAGGGAGATGTCCACAATGACCAGCTTTCCGCAGTATTGGACTCCGGGCTGCACCAGTTGGCCCCGCTTGGCCAGCCCGAAGGTGACCGTCAGATGAGCCTGGATGCACGCCCCGAGCACCTGGCCACTATCCGCATCCAAGCCAGAAGGGATGTCGACGGAAACTACAGGGCGATCCAAGGAATTGACAAATTCGATGATCCCACGGAAGAAGCCCTGAACGGGAGCATTCAGGCCCGTGCCGAAAATCCCGTCAACCAGGATGTCCCTGCCGCTTATTTTTCCCTTATGGGCTTCCAATTCTTCCAGGTTCCGGATCTCTGAAATCTCCCCCTCCATCCGTCTGAGGATTTCCAGGTTTGCCGCCGCATCTCCCTTGACTTCCTCCTTGGCAGCCAGAAGGTATACTTGGCAATCCACGCCTCGATTTAGCAAGTAGCGGGCGATTGCAAAAGCATCCCCCCCATTATTTCCCCGTCCCGCGAGGAGGCCTACCCGTTTTTTCAGAAGTTGGGGAAAATGGCGGAACATCGCGTTGACCGTGCCCCGGGCGGCATTTTCCATCAACACTAATCCTGGAATGCCATATTCAGCGATGGCCCGTCTGTCCAGTTTTTTCATGATCTCTGCAGTGGCAATCTTCATTCTCGCACCCTAATTTTTCAATATCTGTTCACCGCGGAGAACGCAGAGAACGCGTTTTCGGCGTGCTCTGCGGTGAAAAATTTATCATTTCTTTTCCAGAACGACAATGGCGCTGCTGTATTCGTCATCGTGGCTAATGCTCAAAAAGAAACCCTCAATGCCCTCCTTCTGGCATATTTCCCGGGCCCGACCGCTGATTTTTAAAACCGGTTTCCCCATCGGACCCCGTTGTACCTCCACATCTTTCCAATGAACCCCCCGGCGCATCCCCACACCCAAGGCCTTAACAAAGGCTTCCTTGGCAGCAAACCGGGCGGCGAAACTCGGGGCAGGATTCCTCTTCTGCAGGCAATACTGTATCTCCCCAGGCGTGAAGACTTTCCTTTGAAATCTCTTACCCCAGAGCTCCAGGGCTCTTTCAATCCGCTTGACCATAACCAGGTCAATTCCGATGCCGTAAATCATAAAAAATATTCACCGCAGAGCACGCGGAGATCGCCGAGATTTAGAAATTCCAAATAAGAACCCCGCAGGAAACCAAACGCCTCAAAAAAGGATCTATACAACGGGTTGGGGATTTTCGAATTTTGGATTTATTTATAATGAACGGCTTAAATAAGTAGACATTGAATGGAGTGTCATTGCGAACGAAGTGAAGCAATCTCAGCAGATTGCCGCGTCGCTTCGCTCCTCGCAATGACAATTTTATTATGTCGTTCACTATAGTCTTAGTCATTCGGGTTTAGAACCTATACACAACGACATAAGTGCTCAACAATTTGTCATTCCGGGCTTGACCCGGAATCCAGTGCATTTCTGGATTCCCGCTTCCGCGGGAATGACCTGCTTTGTGTTCATTAATGTCGTCATGTATAAAAGTAGATTTTTCTCTGCGTTCTCGGCGGTGAAAAAATTCATCCCGGGATCAAATTCTTCATCTCCCGGACGGCGCGATCCAGCCCCACAAGGACTGCCCTGGAAATGATGCTGTGGCCGATGCTGCATTCTTCGATATCGGGAATATGGGTTAAAGGGACGACGTTCTGGTAATCCAATCCATGGCCCACGTTCACTCGCAGGCCCAAGCGCCGGGCCTGCCGGATAGCCCGGGCAATACGCGAAAATTCCCTCTGCCGGGTCCTATCGTCCGCAGCATCGCAGTATTGGCCGGTATGGATTTCCACAAATTCGGCTCCTACTTGCTTGCTGGCTTTCACCTGAGAAGAATCCGGATCGACGAAGAGACTGACCTTGATCCCGGCTTTCTTCAGCCTCCGGATGTTTTTTTGCAGAGGTCTGTGGTTGGCTCGAACATCTAGGCCTCCTTCGGTCGTCAGTTCCTCCCGTCGCTCCGGGACAAAAGTGACGAGGTCTGGTTTGACCCTCAGGGCCATTTGGAGCATCTCCTCTGTATTGGCCATTTCTAAGTTAAGTTTTGTCTTGACCACTTGGCGCAATAGTTCTAAGTCCCGGTCTTGGATGTGCCTTCGATCCTCACGTAGGTGAACAATGATTCCGTCTGCCCCAGCGAGTTCGGCGATGATGGCGGCAGTAAGGGGGTCTGGCTGCTTTCCCCTCCTGGCTTGGCGCAGAGTGGCCACGTGGTCAACATTTACTGAGAGTTTGGGCACACCTTCCTCCTTCTCATCAGGGATGAACCTGATGAAAATGGAATGCTGAATTCTGGATTCTGTCTTATTTCTCCATTCTTCTCCGGATGCACTCCGCAATCTCTTCTGCGTAGGTGGAAATTTCTTTCTCGCTCTCCCCTTCTACCAT
>JACRCA010000089.1 GCA_016234425.1 Deltaproteobacteria bacterium
CCCAGGAGTCCCCGAGTCGTCCCGGGGAGAAGCGTTCCAGGTTGTCGGCACCACGCACTGGTAATTGGCAATCCTTTTTTCTTTGATTTCCACCCAGTGACCTAATGCTCCCCGGGCTGCGTCGATGATCCCTATTCCCTGGGCTTCTTCGGGGATTTCATAGGGAACAAAGGTGGGCTCTCCGGGTTTTAACTGCAACAGCCACTCTCCCATGGAATCGGCCATGTACTTCGCCGCCAGGGCCCGCGCGGCGTGTCGCCCCAAGACCGAGAAAAGGGCGGCTGGCGAAGCTTTGAAGTGGGCCAACGTTGCATCGATCAAAGATTTAACTTTTTGGTTTCCGCTGGCGTAAGTGGTGACCATCTGAGCCAAGGGACCGACCTCGTAGACCCAGCCGCCATACCGGGGGGCTTTCAACCAGGAATAAGCCCCACTCTTCTCGTCATCTGGGAGAGTCTTCCCCGCAGAAGGATGGAGCTTTGATGTTTTGCTGTTATACCAGGAGTGCCGGACCTCTTCGGTGATCTTATTCAGGTCCAAGGGCTCAAGCTTCAAGTCAGAAGACACGGTCCCCTGCTGGAAGAGCCGCGGTCGTCTGGTGTAATCCGGATTTTTCCCGTCCAGATCATAAGCCCCGTAGGAGAGGAGGTTTCTGCATCCAGCTCCGATCTGGAAATAATCCGGGTAGACCCTGGCTACAGCCAGGACATCCGGTAGGTAAACATTGTCCACAAAGGCCCGAAGCTCATTCAGACGCCAGAGAATGGAAGCAATCTTATCCACGGTGGGCTGTTCCGTTATACCTCCGGGGACGATGGAGGCCGTATGAGGAATCCTTCCGGTAAGCATTGCTACAGCCTCATGACCTTTGCGGCGGATTTCTAAGGCTTTCACATAATGGGCGACCGCCGCTCTGTCCAGGTCATCCGGAAGTCGGTAGTCCCCTTCATACCGGGGGACAAAAGGGGCCAGCTCCCCGCGGCCGATGAAAGCCTTGATGGAATTCAAATCCGCATCGCTCCCCTCATACTTGGCCACCTTGGTTACATCCACGTAATCCAGGGCTGCCAGGTGATAAAAATGGAGGATATGATCTTGAACTACATGCAGCCCCGCAGCCAGGTTGCGCAGGATGCGCCCATTGTCTGGAATCTTGGCGGCTAAGCCAAAGGCGCTATCCAGATTAAGCGTGGAAGCCATGGCATGGCAAAGGTTGCACACCCCGCAGATGCGTTGAGTGATGATCTGGGCGTCCCGGGGATCTCGGCCCTGGAGAATGAGCTCAAACCCCCGAAAGAGCATTCCCGAGCTGCGAGCTTCCTTGACCACCCCGTTCTCCACCACGCATTCGATCTTCAGGTGCCCTTCAATTCGGGTGATCGGGTCGATGACAATTTTCCCCATATGACTTCTCCTTCCTATTTCTTCGAGAGGGTCTCGATCTCGATAGTCTTCACATACAGGGGAGAGAGAAGATCAGGAAACTCGGGTTGGACGCATCCGTGGCATCCCCCGCCACTGCCTACGCACCAGTTCACCCCTGAGTTCCAGAGTCGCGTCGGGCAATCGGCATAGGTGATCGGCCCTTTGCATCCCAATTCCAAAAGACATCCCGGGTCCCCGTGCTTCTTGGCGAACTTTCCTTCATCGAAATAGGCCCGCCGCTGGCAATTCTCGTGAATGAGCTTTCCGTAGAAAGCCAGGGGCCGGCCGAAATCGTCTAGTTGATCGGCCGAGGGGAGGCCAAAGAGAAGGATACTGGCCACCGTGCCCACGAACCAGTCAGGATGCGGAGGGCATCCAGAAACGTTGATCACGGGTGTTTTTATCCCCTTGCTCTCGAGAAGCTCTTTTACCCCTCGGCAACCCGTCGGGTTGGGAGCTGCGGCCGGGATGCCCCCAAAAGTGGCACAGGTTCCCACGGCAATGACCGCCAGAGCATCTTTCCCGAATTCGATTACGCGATCCAGCATGGAGACGGGTTGGTGATTTCTCTCCCCGATAGATCCATAACCCCCATTTTGGGCGGTGGGGATCCCTCCATCCACAAGTAACAGATACCCCCCCTTTTCTCTCTTGGCCGTCTCCTCGGCAACTCCCATCACCAAATCTCCAGCCCCAGCCATGACCGTGGCGTTGAAACGCAGGTTCACGTGCTTTCCCGGAATGACCTCATCGATCAACACGTTCTTGATGGTCGGGCTCACGGTGTTCAGAATCGAAATTAGGCAACCCGTACAGGTTGAACACTGCAGCCAAATAACTGGGTATTCTTTTGGTTTTGAGTCCAACTCCCCCCTCCTTTCTCTCAAACCTTTCCCTTCACCCAGACAATCAACTCTACAGACAACTAACGAATTAACTTATCTTATCTCTCAGCCCACACCTCTTCCATGAGATGGATCATTAAAATATCTATAGTAAACGTAATAAATAAGTTGACATCTGATCCCCCCCACCCTCCCCCTCGAGGGGGGAGGGCTGGGAGGGGGTGAAAATGGAACGCTGATTTAAATGAATGGCTACTTTTTAAGGTCGCTCCCTATAAATCCGAAATTCGAATCCCGCCAAGTCGGGACGAAACAAACTTAGATGATCAAGATTCTAAATTGGAAAATTTAGATTTTGATATGGTTGCGAATTTCAATCCTTAATCCTGGCA
>JACRCA010000086.1 GCA_016234425.1 Deltaproteobacteria bacterium
CCCTACCCTCTCAGTCCTGAGGTAAAAAATTTTCTGATGATGCAGGTGGTTCCCAAATAGTTGGTCATTGCGGGCTCGCCACCGACGCGCGATCAAAATCCCCCCCTTCGCCCCCCCTTTTTCAAAGGGGGGGTTGGGGGGATTTTAGGATTTTGTCCATCCCGGGATTTGCGGAACAATGACGATTTTTGGTTTCCTGGGCATTCCTTATGATTTCCGTTGGAGCGTTCTTTGGGAGCCTCCCCACGCTACATGGATCTTAGATGGACTGCTGACCACCCTGCGAGTTTCTGCTTTTAGCTGGGTGTTTGCCGTTCTTTTAGGCATCTTCTTCGGGGCCCTTCGAACCGTTCCTTATCGCCCTTTACGGGCGGTCGCCACAGCTTACGTAGAATTTTTCCGAAATGTTCCCTTACTGGTATGGCTTTTTTTCTGGTACTTTGGTGCTCCCGAGGCTTTCCCCGAATCCATTCGCCAGTGGTTCATCCACCACGGGATGGAATTTTGGTCAGCCGTGGCCGGGATCAGCGTTTACCACGGCGCCAGAATGTCCGAGGTCATCCGGGCTGGAATTCAATCTATCCCCAGGACTCAGCTTGAAGCCGGGGTTTCTTCCGGACTCTCTGTTTCCCAAACCTATCGCCTGATCATCATTCCGATTGCCTTACGGCTGATCGTCCCCCCAGCCACCAATGAATCTTTGAACCTCCTAAAGAACTCTTCCCTGGCCATGACCATCGGCGTAGCCGAGCTGACCTTTGCCACCCGGCAAGTCGAAACATACACGGCCAAAGCTTTTGAAGCGTTTTCTGCGGGAACCCTAATTTACCTGGGCCTTTGCTTGAGTATTGCTTCCATCATGAATCGGGTTGAAAGGAAATTCGCCATCCCAGGTCTTATCGCCAGAGCTGAGAGGGCTGAGCATTGAGCTTTGACTGGGCAGTTGTCATTTCCAATGCCAAATTTCTGCTAATTCAAGGACTTGTGGGCATCGGCTATTTCGGCGGAGGTACCCTTCGCCTGGCGATCCCAGCCATACTCTTTGGGTTTTGTGTAGGAGTTATCCTTGGCTTAGCCCGCCTGGCCCAACGACCTTGGATTCACTATCCAGCGGCCATCTACATTGAGTTTATTCGCGGTGTTCCGCTTGTTATGGTTATTTTCTGGTTCTGGTTTCTTGTACCCGTCTTCCTCGGCCGACCTGTCCCAGAATATTGGATTGCCCTGACGGCCTTCGTGATCTTTGAAGGGGCTTACATTGGAGAAATTGTCCGGGCGGGCATCCAGTCTGTCCCCCGAGGGCAAATTGACGCTGCTACCGCCACTGGGCTGAGCTATATTCACACGATGATCCATGTGATCCTACCCCAGGCCATCCGGAACATGATCCCTTCCCTGGTGACCCAGTTTATCGTCCTGTTCAAAGATACCTCTCTGGCATCGATCATCGGCATGATGGATTTGACCAAGGCCGCCCAGACCGTGAGCCAGCGCGAACTTCGGCCTTTTGAAATGTATATCTTTATCGCTGTGGTTTACTGGGTTTGTACCTATAGCATGTCTCGATTCTCTCGCTGGCTGGAAATCCGCATGTCCCCAGAGCGAGCATCTTCTCCTTAACCATTAAGTTACTGAAGATCGTCATTAAATTAAATCATCATGCAAATTCTTCTCTTGATAAAAGTCGCAAGAAATGTTAAGAAGATTCATCAATGGCCAAGGGGTGATCAAGACAATCCATTTAAGTCGCGCCATGCCAGGCGCCAACCTGAAAAAAGAGAGGAGGTAACATTATGAGTAAAAGGGTATTTCTCATCACAGGTATTATTGTTCTGATCTTGGTCCTGGTTTTGCCAGGACCGGCGATGGCCCAAAAGAAGCGCTTCTTTGGCATTGCCACAGGTGGTATTGGGGGAGTTTATTATCCCACGGGAGGCGCTCTGGCGCAGGGGTTGACCAATACCATTCCCGATATGGTGGTCACTGCCCACACCGGTAATGCCTCCGTGGCTAACGTCAACCTGATTTCCAGAGGAGAGGTTGAATCCGGTATATCCCAAAATAACGTTGCCCTGGCAGCTTATATTGGAGACAAGGAATCCTGGAAGACGCCTCAGGTCAAGAGCTTGCGGTGCATTGCTTCCATGTTCCCCGAAACGGTCCACACCTGCGTCCTCAACAAATCGGGGATTAAATCGGTCTACGACCTGAAGGGCAAAAGGTTAATCGTAGGCGACAAGGGAAGTGGGACCGAATTTGACTCCCGTAAATTCCTCGAGGCCATTGGAATGTCCTACAAGGATCTGGAACCCATCTATGTATATTACGCTGCCGCCGTCCAGAGAATGCAGGACGAGCAGGCCGACGGCCTTTTCTGGACCTCAGGCGTTCCCAATGCCAACATGATCGAAATTTCCACAACCAAGGAGGTCACCTACCTTCCCTTCCCGGAGGAAATGATCAAAAAGCTGCACGCCAAATATCCCTGGTATACTCCAGTGACCATGCCCGCCAATTCTTACCCGAAGCAGAATTACCCGGTGAAGACCGTTGCCATCATGGCCATTTGGGTGACCCGAGCAGAGGTGGACGAGCGGACGATTTATGATATCACCACCCATCTGTGGGAAAAGAAGCCCCAGATTTATCGCGAAAAGAAGGAGTTAGCCAGCGGTGCGGAAATGATGGCGGCGGCCCATGAGCAGGGGAAGAACGTGAAATTGGAGAATGCCTTTCTGGGTGTGACGGTCCCCCTCCACAAGGGCGCCTATAAATACTATAAGGAGAAAGGAATCCAGATTCCAACTGCCCTTATCCCACCGGAGGCCAAATAGCTCGGGCTGAATTCAAAATAGAGTTGGCCTTCCAACTGGCTTCCATCCGGAAACTCCCTCTCCCGCGGCGGGAGAGGGGCGGGGTGAGGGGGATCAAAATGAAATATCTCAATATTATAAAAACTAAATAGCTTTGCAGGAGAGACCCGCTCAAGGAGCATGGCAAAAGGCCTTATTCAAATTCAGGCCCAGCAGCAGAGAGGGCAAAAGTTTTAAGATCAATCGGGTCACCCCAAAGAAGAATGCCGCTACCAGAGCCACATGCAAGCCAGAAATAGAAAGGTAGTGCACGCAAAAATTGGATAGAACATTTGCCGCAGGTCAGCTTGTAACACAGGCTTGCAGACCGCAGCACAAAGCCCACTACTGGAAACGGTAGTGGGCTTTTTTATTGTCCGGTAATCTGCTATAATGGAAACATGAAGGAAGCTATGCCCTAAAAATTAAAACATAGAAAGGAGGCCACCGATGCCGAAGACCAAAACCAAGGTTACATTTACCAAGTGCATCCAGGACTCCCAGGACTACGCCAGCACAGAAGAACACATGGTGTCCAGAGTGTTTTTTGATCTTGAAATAGGCGGCAAGCGATACCCTGGCCTTTATGTGGACATTAAGCAGCCCGTGGGCGGCGATTTTGAAAAGACACCGCTGGAAGTGGGAACGCCCAAAGGTTACAGCGGGCCTTTAAGTTATAGTGCCTTCCGTGAAGCTGCTGAAGCCTATTACCGTGGATGTGTCGGCAGACAAGGAACGGGCATCCGTATTGCTGGTGGCAGTAACATTCGGATGCGCAATAATACTTTTATAATAACCAAAGTGGTAGAGTTCGAGACGGACACTGACACCATCGGATGGTAAACGAACAAAGCTGCTGAACCCGCCGAAAAGCGCCTGCCAACTTTTGTGACTTCGTTTAGTTTATGCCCATGGCTTCGGATAATGGCCCCTTCGGCTTTCCACTTCCCCTGAATTCGATGTAATGTCTGCCGTCCGATCGGATGGCTTGATTCACAATCAGCACTGTTCCAATGTTTGTTTCTAACTGAGGCTGGTTCATAGGCCAATACTTGTCTGTTACACCGCTGCCAGACCAGGCGCGCAATCCAACAGAGGGAGAATTATAGGTTACGGTAACCGGTATCTCCAAGAATCCAGAAATCATAATGCCTTTCCATTTTCCCATCGTCCACCCTCCTCATGTATTTGACTAGGATTATAACCGATTGGCGAGGGGGATTCAACAACAATCCGGCAGCCGCCCCTAATCAGCATCATTTGACGCTAATTTTGGAACCCGCCGCATAACCCGCCCGCAAAGACAAAAGCCAGCATGATGAGGGCTGGCTTTCCTTTTTCCTTTCTGGGAATTATTA
>JACRCA010000093.1 GCA_016234425.1 Deltaproteobacteria bacterium
ATCTCTGACGCCGTCGGTGGACTTTTTAAGCCATACCAGATCGTGCGCGTAGCAAAGGCTGAGGCAGAAGCCGAGCGGATTCGCGCTGAGTCGCAGATACAGATTTCTGATCTTCAGCGGCGGGCATTCTATCGGTTCCTTGAGGAGCAGGCAAAAAACAACGAAATATTGAAGAGATAACTCGAAGCACTTCCTCAACTGGAAGACAAATCTCAGCCTGAAAAGGTCGAAGACGACTGGATCGCTAACTTTTTTGATAAGTGCAGAATCATCTCTGATGCTGAGATGCAGAGACTTTGGAAAACGGGAAAAGGGAAAAGGGGTCAAGTCTGCTCTTGGCTCTTGCTTAGCCGAGAAAGAAGCCCTTCAATCCTTTTCCGCAACTTCCGATCCCGAGCCTCCGAGTGCATTTGGCTTGCCTCGCATCTCGAAGATCTCGCGCGCCTCCTCCTCGTTCGCCACCTGCCGCCCGTCGGCTCATATCTTCCACACCTCCTTGATCGGCAGCCAGCGCCCGTCGGGCTTGAGCAGCTATGCCTCCACGCCGTCGGGACTGATGAGAGCGACCCAGGCCTGTTCGACGACGTGGGACAACCACTTCGCCATGCTTCTGTCCGAAGACTTTCCGTGCAAAGAAAAAGAAAAAAAGGTGATGCCCTTTACTTTTGCAGTCCACAAATATGGGATTTATCTTATCCATTCAACATGCCAAGAAAGTCACGAATTGACGCACCGGAGGCTTTGCATCACATCATCCCCTGGGGGATTGAGCGGAGTAAAATCTTTGAGGACGACACCGACCGTAATAATTTCCTGCAACGGCTCGGAGGAATCCTGAGGGAAACAAAGACCCCCAGTTTGGCTTGGGCCCTTATGCCCAATCATTTCTTTGTTGAGCTCAACATAAAAAGTGGTTGTTCATAAGAACATACGCATAAATTTCAATGTCAAAACGCGCCGACATCCTGCCCAAGACTTCCAAGAAAAAGAGCCGATCCTTATCATCGGAAAAGATCTTCCCCTGCTCGTTTCCCCGTGACAGAATGGGATACAGGGCTCCCCTATATTCTATATGCCACTGTCTCGCCATGGTGCTATTCTAAATTGAATACAAATCGGCAGTCAATATATTAATCACTAATCAAGATTTGACCCCTTATTTCATAGGGAAAGATTTGGAGGATTTGTGTAGATTTATCTCTTTTTATTTACTAAGATCATTCTGTGATTGACCTGCACATTCACACCAATGCTTCATCGGATGGACAGCATTCCCCCCGGGAGATTTTTGAAATGGCCAGGAGCAAAGGCCTTGGGGCCATCGCCTTCGCTGACCATAACTCCGTGGGCAACGTCGAGGAAGGGTTCCGCCTGTCCGGAGAGTTTGGCATAGAATTCTTCTCCTGCCTGGAGCTGAACACATTCCATAACGGCCTGGACCTCCACATTCTTGCTTTTTCCATCGACCCCCGCAGCCAGGCTTTGAAGAATTGGCTGGAAAGCATTCATCAAAAAAAGCAAGAGCAGGCCAATAAAAGGGTGGAAAAACTGAACGAATTGGGCTTCGTCTTTACCTGGGATGACCTGCGAAAGTTTTCCGGAGACCGCCTTCCTACGGGTATGTCCTTTCTCAAAGCCATCCTCAGCCGCGAAGAAAATCGCCACGATCCACGTCTCCAGCCATATATCAACGGTGAACGATCCCAATCCCCCTATGTCAGCTTCTACCGGGATTACCTGCGCGGTGGGAAGCCGGCTTTCGTTGAAATGGAAGATATCTCTACCATCGCGGCCATCCGTAGGATCAAAGAACTGGGAGCCATTTCTGTGTTAGCCCACCCTTCAGATACCGCAGAGGAGAACATTCAGGATCTGGTCGAAAACGGTTTGGAGGGGTTAGAGGTCTATTCTCCTTACCATAACGCTCAGGAGCAAGAGGCTTTCGCAGCCTTTGCTAAAAAACAGGGCCTGCTGATCACTGCTGGTTCTGACTTTCATGGTAAGGCCGTGAAGCCAGACGTCGAGCTCGGCGGGGTCGAGGGAGATCATTTCGCCATACTTTTGAATTTGAAAGAAAGGCAAAAGAAGAAGAGATGGAAGAAAAATCCATAAAAGGGGTGATTTTCGATCTCGATGGTACTCTGATCGATTCATATGAAGCCATTTATCTTTCTTTCCAGTTCGCTTACCAAAATATGGGGCTTCAACCCCTGCCGTTCGATGAAGTCAAAAGAGTAGTAGGCTATGGGTTGAGGAATACATTCCGCGACCTTTTGGGAGAGGAGCGCGTTCCCGAGGCGCTGAGGCTTTTCCGCCAAAAATATGAAGATTTGTACCGCCAGAACACTTCCCTTCTCCCGGGTGCCCGCGAGGTATCGAAGGCGCTACATGAACGAGGAATTAAGCTGGCTGTTGCTACCAACAAGCTCGGGCGATTTTCCCGGGAAATCTTTCAGCATTTTGGGATGGATAAGCTCTTTGCGGTCATCGTAGGGGATGAAGACGTTTCCCATAATAAACCCCACCCAGAAATGCTCCTCTACGCCATCGAGAAAATGGGTCTGCCGAATGAGGAAGTCATTTTCGTCGGCGATTCTCTGATCGACATTCAAACCGGAAAAAATGCGGGGGTGCGGGTATTCGTCGTTCCTACAGGGGTGGCCAGGAGAGAGGAACTGGAGAAAGCCCAGCCAGCGGTGATCATGGATAGGCTTACTGATCTATTAAAATACCTTTAATAAGCTCAAACCCCAGCAGCAAACGATGATGAAGGCTCTATTGACCTCAGGGGGATTTGGAGCTAAGAATAAAAACAGGCTCAAAAAGGAAAGGGGGGATAAACAATTTTCAACGAGCAGAGAAAATTCTCATCTAATCAAGAAGGAGGTGGATGATCATGCCCCTCGACGAATTGGTTCAGAGGTTGGTCAATGTAACTCCTGGAAATAAATCTTTCCTTTCTGTCTATTTAGACCTAAGCCCCGATCGGAGCGGAAAAAAACTCTACAAGATTTTTCTCAAAAATCGCCTCCCGGAACTTTCTAACCTTTTCCTAGCTCATTCGCGCGAGCGCATCCTCCTGGCCAAAGACATAAAACTCATCCAAAAATACCTGGAAGAAGAACTGGATCCCGCTTGGAAGGGCATCGCCCTTTTTGCCTGCGCCTCGGAGAATTTATTCATCCCAATCCCCATGCCCTTGCCCCCGGAAAATGCCCTGGACCTCGCTCCCTATCCCCATCTTTTCTCTCTGATCCGCCAGTCCGATCTCTACCAAACCCACGCCGTGGTGGCGGCCCACTCTCACAAGGCTCGTCTTTTCCTGATGCGTTTGGGCCGGTTGGAAAAACAGCTCACCCTTTCCTGGGAAGATAAGCACACGACCCGCTTTGGAAGGATGGGGTGGTCTTTGCAGAGGTTCCAGCGTCACATCCAGGAGCACATAAAGCAAAAGGCCAAGGAGATCGTAGAAAATTTGGAAAATTTGATAAATTCGAAAAAACTGGAATATCTCTTTGCCACTGCTGAGGAAGGGATGGAAGCGGACCTGAAAAAACAATTGCCGGCAGATTTGCGGAAAAAACTCGTACCCCTCCCCTCTCTCGATCCCCACGACCTAGACCATAGGATTCTATCGGCCGCTTCTGAAGCCTTGCAAAAGATCTCCAGGGAGAAGGCCGAAGCCTTAGCCAGGCAGATCCTGGAAGAGGCTGAGCATTTGGGCAAGGCAACTTCCGGCCCAGAACCCACTCTGAGCGCGTTGCAGAATCACCAAATAGAGCGCCTGGTTTTCGATGCCCGGTTTAAAGCTACGGGCTGGAAATGTCGA
>JACRCA010000094.1 GCA_016234425.1 Deltaproteobacteria bacterium
CTGACCAATAAAGGGCGGGTAATTGTTACTGCCATTCTTCATACGCAACATATCCCAATTACAAAACTTTCAGAACTTGCAGCCTGATTATGCTTAACAAAATTTCGAGAGTTTGCAAGTTAGTAATACAGAGGACACAGAAAATGGCAAAGTAACAAGTTAAAAGAAGTGGGAAGTTAAGATTACTCTGTGTTCTCGGCGACCTCTGTGGCTAATGTATTTTAAAAGGAGGTTTTAAATGACGACCCAGTTTCATCAATGGTATCAGGAGCTGCAGGTGGAGAGAACGATCCAAGCACTAAAGAAGAATAATTTCGATGCCCGGTTTTTTCCCAAAGCCGCCGATGCTTTGGAAGAGCTTTGGAAGATGATCCCGGAAGGGGCCAGGGTGGGGATTGGCGGCTCGGTCACCCTGAACCAGATCGGGTTCTTTGACGGCGCGCAGAAGCGCCCGATTAAACTTTTGAATCCCTTTGCCAAAGGGCTCTCGCCGGAAGAAACGGACAAGATTCGCCGGGAGATTTTTTCTGCGGATTTTTTTATCTGCAGCAGCAATGCCCTAACTGAAGATGGGAAGCTCTACAATATTGATGCCACCGGCAACAGAGTTGGGGCCATGATCTTCGGGCCCAAGAAAGTGATTCTGATCTGCGGGACGAATAAGATTGTCAAAGATATTGCTGAGGCTCAGAGGAAAGTGCAGGAATGGGTGGCCCCTATGAATGTCAGACGGTTGGGATACAAGGCCCCTTGTGCTCAGACGGGGGAGTGCTCCGATTGTTCCTCGCCTGAAAGGATCTGCAATGCCTACGTGATTCTGGCGAAAAAACCCCGAAGAACGGATTTTACCGTCCTTTTGGTCGGTGAACCCTTAGGGCTATAGGGATTAGAACACAGGGGAATTTCTGGCGTGAACTCATGAATCAAGGAGGCCAGGATGGCAGTTGCGCACAAGGTAAAGAAGGAATGGCCAACCGGAATGATCGAGCTGGCCAGGGGTGTTTTTGCCTACATTCAACCCACGGGGGAGAGCGGGGTAAGCAATGCCGGATTTGGTCCTCTGGAAGCCGGAAAGAAGGTAAATCTTGGACGTTACAAAGAATGGCGCGAATGGCCAAGAGTGTTGGTCAATGTTTATCGCTGGGACCTTGAAAGAAAGAATCAGCTGGATGCCCCCCTCGATCTTGGCCTTTACATGAAGCTCATCGAAGAACTGGAAAAAATGAAAACCCAGTAGGAGCGAAAAGCTCGGCTGCCCGCCTCATCATCGCCCTCGGCCTGTGGGATGTTGCCTCCCTTCTGTTGCTCCATCTTTTTCTGCGTGGAGCCACTCGGGGAGCATGATCACCGCCTGAATCATAATCGGCCAATAGAGTTGCATTGCAGATGGGGAGCACCCTTTGCCAAAAGGAGTCATTTAGAGTATAATTTTTTTATTTAAAGCGGGGGAAAATTGAGCCTTTTTATCACCTTCGAAGGAATCGAAGGGTGCGGCAAAAGTACACAGATTGGCCTCCTGAAATCTTTCCTGAAAAGAATCCATAAATCTTTCCTTGTTACCCGCGAGCCCGGGGGAACAGGGGTCGGGGAGCGCATCCGTAAAATTCTGCTTTCCTCGGAAAATGGGGGGATGGAACCCATGGCCGAACTTTTTCTTTACGCCGCCTCCAGGGTTCAGCATCTTCGTCAGGTGATTGTGCCCGCACTCCGCGAAGGAAAGATTGTTCTTTGTGATCGATTCGCTGATGCCACAATCGCCTACCAAGGGTTTGGCCGGGGAATCGACCTGGCCTGGATTGAGCAAATTAATGCTCACACGATGGAAGATATAAAACCAGATCTGACTTTCATCTTAGACCTGCCCGTGGAAGAAGGATTAAAGCGGGCCTTAAAAAGGATAGAGCGCCGTACAGTAAAAGAAGATCGCTTCGAAAAAGAGGCTCTTGATTTTCATAGCCGAGTGAGGGAAGGATACCTTTATTTAGCCCGGAAGGAAGCGCGACGGATCATCCTCCTGGATGGGATGAAAGATAAACAAACTCTCCATCGGGAGATCCTCTTCCATCTCCCCCATGGATTTATGGGTTGATCCATGTCCTTTGGCCAAATTTTGGGACAGGAAAGTGCCGTGACGATCTTGCGAAATGCCCTGCTGGGCGGGCGATTGGCCCATGCCTATCTCTTCGTAGGTCCTGAAGGCGTGGGCAAGCGCTTGACCGCTCTCACTCTGGCCAAAGCTATGAATTGCCAATTCCCTCCCGAGGCGGGAGATTCTTGTGAGAAATGCTCATCCTGCCTCAAAGTCAAGTCCTCCAACCATGCGGACGTGATTTTATTGGGGCCGGAAGGAGAGAATATTAAAATCGATCAAATTCGGGACCTGCAAAGACGACTTCGCTACCGGCCATTGGAAGGAGGACGTCGGGCCTGCATCATGGACTCGGCCGACAGGCTTAATGATGCGGCTTCCAACGCCTTCCTCAAAACCCTGGAAGAGCCCCCAGATGAGACCCACCTGATCTTGATCAGTTCTCGTCCCCATCAGCTTCGGCCCACGATCCACTCCCGCTGCCAATGGATCAAGTTCAGAGCGCTCTCCATCGGCCATATTTCCCAAATTCTTAAAAGGGAGCAATCCCTGGAGGACGAAAAAGCTCATTTTTATGCTTCTTTGGCCGGGGGAAGCGCAGGCCAGGCCCTGGCCCTCAGCGACCGGGTGGATTTCCAAAAGCGCCTCAACTGGCTGCGGCTATTCACGGAGATCTCCCAGAAGACCACGGAAGAGATTTTTGATACCTGCGAGCGGATCGCCAAAGAAGAGGAAGAAGTTAACGACCTACTGGAGCTCTGGAAAATCTGGGTCAGGGACTTGCTGGTGTTCAAGATTCAGGTTGAAAGCGCAGGGGAAAACCCTGGGGATAGGTTGATCAACCATGACCTTAGGTCAGAGGCCGCTGAGGAAGCAAGAAGGTATTCCTTCGACCGCCTTGATTTCTTCTTTGGCCTGATATCTGACGCGCAAAAGGCCATGGCTTTTAATGCTAACCGTCAGCTGGCTTTGGAGACCCTGATGTTCGAGATGCAGAAAAACTCCCCAAAAAATTCTCAATGGGACGCAGATTTCCGGCGATATGGGCAAAAAATAATTTTCTCTTTATGAAATCTTGATAATCTGCGTTTACCCTGTTAGATAGTAAACATCTAACAGGGTGAATCTGTGTCCAGAAGGTTTTTAATGGTATGAAAGTCGTCGGCGTAAAATTTAGAGATCACGGAAGGATTTTCGATTACGACTCCACGGAGTTTGCCCTGAAGGATCGGGACATCGTAGTGGTAGAAACAGATCATGCACCGGAGCTTGGTTTTGTCGCCCGTATGCCCTTAGAAAGGGACCCGAAGTTTTTCCCCAAGCCCTTGAAAAAAATCATCCGCCTGGCCGATGAAAATGACATGGAACAAGGACAGCGCAACCTTTACGTTGAGCGAGAATCAAAGCGGCTCTGCTTGTCCAAGATCCAGGAACACAACCTATCCATGAAGCTGATCGGAGTAGAATCCTTTTGGGATGGAAGCAAGATCCTTTTCTACTTCGTCTCTGATGGTCGAGTGGATTTCCGAACCCTGGTGAAAGACCTGGCCAGTGCTTTCTCGACCCGCATCGAGATGCGCCAGGTGGGGGTGCGCAACGAAGCCAAGATGATCGGCGGCCTGGGAAATTGCGGAAGAGAGCTTTGCTGTTGCACCTTCCTGAAAGAATTCGAGCCGGTCTCGGTAAAGATGGCCAAGGAGCAAAACCTGGCCCTCAACCCCCAGAAGATCTCCGGAGCCTGCGGCCGCCTGATGTGCTGCCTGGCCTATGAAATCGGCACATATACAGAATTGAAGAAAGATTTGCCCAAGGTGGGGAAGAAAGTCGTTACCCTTCAAGGGCCCGGGAAGGTCATCCAACAAAACATCATCAACCAGAAAATTCGGGTGGTCCTGGAAGACGGGCGGGAGGTGGAATTCGGGTTGGAAGAAATCCGGGAGGAGTCATTCTTCGAAAAGTACAGGAAAGGGAGATGAAAAAAATCTATTTCACTACCCCGATTTATTATGTAAATGCCGAACCCCACATCGGCCATGCCTACACTACCATCGTGGCTGATGTGCTCAAGCGTTTTTACAAGCTGGCCGGATACCAGACTTTTTTATTAACTGGGACAGACGAGCACGGGGAAAAAGTGGCTCAGGCCGCCCGGGCCGCCGGGGAAAGCCCCCAGGCCTATGCTGACCGGATCAGCCGCTTATTCCGGGCACTCTGGCCTAAACTGAACATCACCCCGGATCGCTTCATCCGCACGACGGAAGAAACCCACAAACGGGTCGTGCAGCTCATTCTGCAGAAAGTTTATGACGCTGGAGATATCTACTTCGGCGAGTATGGGGGACATTACTGCCGGGGCTGTGAGCGCTTTCTTACGGGAAAAGAACTGGCCGACGGAAAATGTCCGGACCATGGGACAGAGCCGGAGTTCATCAAGGAAAAAAATTATTTCTTCCGCATGAGCAAATACCAAGACTGGCTGATCGATCACATCCAGACGCACCCTGAATTCATTCTTCCAGAACGTTACCGCAACGAGGTCTTAACCTTCCTCCGCGACCCCTTGGAAGACCTTTGCATCTCCCGCCCGAAAAGCCGCCTGGAGTGGGGCATTCCCTTACCATTCAATGGAGACTATGTTACCTACGTCTGGTTTGATGCCCTGATCAACTACTTGACCGGGGTGGATTATCCCCATGGGGAACGTTTTGTCCAATTCTGGCCCGTCTGCCAGCATCTGATCGCCAAGGACATTCTCAAGCCTCATGCGATCTACTGGCCAACTATGCTCAAGTCAGCAGGGATCCCCCCTTACTATAGGTTGAATGTGCATGGCTACTGGGTGGTGTCCGAATCCAAAATGTCCAAAAGCCGGGGAAACATTGTCAAGCCTTTAGACTTGAAGGATAAATACGGGCTGGATGCCTTCCGTTACTTTCTTCTCAGAGAGATGACTTTTGGCCTGGATTCCAACTTCAGCGAAACCGCCCTCGTCGGAAGGATCAACGCTGATCTGGCCAACGACCTGGGAAACCTGGTCAGCCGGACGTTGGCCATGGTGGAGCGCTTCCTCAAAGGAGAGATTCTTACACCAGGAGCTCTCGAAGAAAAAGACCGCCAATTGCAAGCTTCGGCACTTCATTTAGCGCGGGAGGTCGAGAGGCTCTTTGGCGAACTGGGCTTTCACCGGCTCCTGATCTCCACCTGGGAGCTGATCAACCAAGCCAACAAATATATCGATGAGATGGCTCCCTGGGCACTGGCCAAAGATCCGGAAAAAGTCGAGCGCCTGAATACCGTCCTTTACCAGCTCCTGGAGGTTCTGCGTTTTGTATCGGTACTCATCTCGCCCTTCATGCCCCAGACAGCTGAAAAGATTCAGGCGCAACTGGGGATCACCAACCTTGGCAGTCAAAACCTGGCCAGCCTGAAAGAATGGGGAGGGCTGGCCCCGGGGGGGCGCGTGCGGAAAGGAGAAGCTCTTTTCCCGCGGGTAGAGGAATACGTAAAGGAAAGAGAGAAGACGGAACCCTCTGCTTTGATCAGCCTGGAAGAATTCCAGAAATTGGACCTGCGCGTAGGAAGGATTCTGGCTGCGGAAAACATTAAAAAATCTGATAAACTTATCAAACTCCGGGTGGACATCGGCGAAGAACGTACAGTCGTTGCTGGAGTTGCGCGTTATTACAAGCCAGAAGAACTGGTAGGCAAGACCGTCATCCTCTTAGCCAACCTGCAACCCACCAAGCTCATGGGGGTGGAGTCTCAGGGGATGGTCCTGGCAGCCGACGGAGCCGAAGGAGTCATCCTGGCCACCTTCGATAAAGAGGCCAAAGTGGGCTCAAAGGTCCGTTGAGATCGCCGTTCTTCGAAAATCTGATAAAGCCACTGAGACTTTGCCAATAGGAATTGGGTCAGGAAGTTTGTCTGATGAGATTCTGGCGGAGGATTTCGAACAGGATAATGGCGCCAGCGACGGCGGCGTTCAAGGAAGAAATTTTCCCTTTCATGGGGATGGAGACTGTATAGTCGCATTTCTTCAGGACCAGGGGACGAATTGCCTTATCCTCGCTTCCGATGACCAGTCCCACATTCATATCGAAATTCATCTCATAAAGATTCTTCTCTCCCCGGGCGTCAGCCCCCACAATCCAGAGCCCTTCTTTTTTCAGCTCATCCAGAGCACTGGCCAGGTTGGTGACTCGAACTACCGGAATGTGAGCAGCAGCTCCTGCCGAGGCCTTGACCACAGCAGGCGTGACTCCCACGGCCCGGTCCTTAGGAATAATGATTCCCTGAACGCCACAGGCCTCGGACGTTCGTATCAGGGAGCCGAGGTTTTGCGGGTCTTCGATACCATCGAGTATGAGGACCAGA
>JACRCA010000098.1 GCA_016234425.1 Deltaproteobacteria bacterium
TCCGTCTCTTTGCCAATGAGATCTAGAGATGAAAAAGAAAATCATCATTGATTGTGACGTGGGAGTGGATGATGCCCTGGCCTTAATCCTGGCCTTTCATTCACCCGAACTGGAAATAGGAGCAGTCACCGGGGTGAACGGGAATGTTTCCTTAGAACAGGTGTTTGCCAACATCCAGAAGGTTCTTTTTCTTATCCAACCTCAGCATCATCCATTCATTGCCAGAGGGGCCGACAGGCCTTTAAAAGGCATACCCACTTACGCCCATTCGGTCCATGGAGAAGATGGCCTGGGAGGAGTAAAAATCGATTTAAAAAAAGAAGAAAAATGGTGGCATCTCTTCTCCGGCCCGGCGCATGAACTCATCACAGAGATGGCTCGCCAGCACCCGGATGAACTGACTTTGATCGCCATCGGCCCCCTCACTAATTTAGCTTTAGCTCTCCAGAAAGATCTGCCAGGAATGAAAAAATTGAAGGAATTGGTAATCATGGGAGGAGCCGTTCGGACGCAAGGGAACATCACCCCTCACGCCGAATTCAACATCTTTGTTGACCCTCTGGCAGCCCAGATGGTTTTGGCATCTGGCCTGCCGATCACGCTGGTCCCTCTGGATGTCACTCATCGAGTATTCCTCTCTTCCCGATTGATCGAAGAAAGGATAAAGCCTCTCAGCAATCCTTTCGGTCGATTTGTTACCGAAGCAACCGGATATAGTCTCACGAGCCAGCGATTCCGGCGAGGATCTGAAGTCTTCCATCTCCACGATCCTTTAGCGGTGGCGGTGGCCATCGACCCTGATCTGGTGAGAAAGGAAAGACTCTCCATCTTGGTAGAAATTGAGGAAGGAGAACGTTATGGCCAGACTTTTGAAGTTGCCGAGGAAGAAGCCTCAGCAGCTCATAAACTGGACGTATGTTTGGGAGTAAATTCAGAGAAATTTTTAGAGCTCTTTTTATCCAGGTTAGGGGCCTAAATCCATGGCTAAGAAGGTTCTGGTCCTCGGCAGTTCCAATGTGGATTTCATCCTGCGGATTCCCCGTTTTCATAACCCCGGCGAGACAATCCTGGGGGAAAATCTGGTAACTGCTTTTGGGGGGAAAGGGGCCAATCAGGCTATTGCGGCCAGGCGCCTGGGTGGAAAGGTCAGTTTCATTACAAAACTGGGTAATGATCCCTATGGAAAATCTTACCTGAAGTATTTAATCAAGAACGGACTCGACCAAAAATGCCTGCTTATGGACAGGAACCTTCCTAACGGAATGGCTTTGATTGAATTGAACCCCAAAGGGGAGAACAGGATCATCGTTTCTCCGGGGGCCAATGGCTCCCTTTTTGTAAAAGACCTCCGCAGGTTCGCCAGGATTTGGAAGGAGGTCAACGTCTTTGTAACCCAATTGGAAATTCCCTTGCAAACAGTAAAAGCAGCACTGGAGATGGCTAAAGATCACGGGACGCTCACTCTCCTGAATCCCTCCCCTTCCATTCCGCTTCCATCCCAACTTCTTTCACTTGTAGATTTCCTCGTGCCCAATGAGTGGGAAGCGCAGTTCTTAGCAGGGATCAAAATGAAAGGAAATGAGGACCTGCTAAAAATTGCTAAGAGGCTGCTGCACATGGGCACTAAAAATGTGGTGATTACTTTGGGCCCTAAAGGTGCCTTCTTTAAGAACAGGGATGAGGAAATTTGGATGGAAGCCTTCAAAGTGAAGGCAATCGATACCACAGCCGCAGGAGACGCCTTTATGGGAGCCCTAGCCTGCGGCCTCGCAGAAGGCAAACCCATTCGCGAGGCTTTAAGATTCGCCAACGCAGCAGGAGCCCTGGCTGCGACCAAGCTCGGTGCTCAACCTTCCCTGCCACACCGCAAAGAATTAGGAAACTTCTTGCGAAAGCAAAAGGACTGACGTTAAAGCAAAATAAGAATCCTACCAACCTCGGAGTTCAATTGAAGTTATGGAAAGGGGACGTTCGTGCAGAACGTGCGTAGCCCATGGCCTATTATTCACCATAACGCCTTCTCAATTCTTCAGTCGCTTTCTTCGAGGAAAGGATGTGGGTATTACACAATGTTGTGAGTCCAAGATACCGGGCCAGCTCCACTCCAGAATGTGGCGGAGGGAGGAGTAACTTAAAGTCCTAAAGAAAAGAAATAATGTCGTCCTGGCAAAATTGTGAAGATTCAACCGTCTTGCGCTGGGGGCAATTCTTTGTGCAGCCCTTAAATCTACATATGTTGCAGGTGAAAGTCCTGCTCCAGGAATTGCTGATTTCCCGGGGTAGTCATATCCAACTTATGAGGAGGTGACGAATCCTGAGAGAGCCCGGAGGTAAAAAGTTCATTGGGCTTTCGTGAAAAGGGGAAGGTCTGGGGCGGCACGGGAGCTAAGCAAGACCGGGTGGTCAGGTATACACTATTGTTCGGGGTAAGGCTTGACAATTTGAATAAATTCACAATGCGTCAAATGGGGCGCTGGTGCATATGAAATTCCGGGGACACCTTACTTATTTTGGGTTGAAGTTATTGGTGCAATGGGCATCCGATGAAGAAGTGATTTCAAACCACGGTGGATTCTGCCCGTTGGGCAAGTGATGACCCTCTTGTGTGCGGGGCGGAAGTTGGAGTATACTGTGTCAGGAGGACGATCTTATGAAGATCGAGATCGAGCGTGAAGACGACGGTCGTTGGATTGCCGAGGTGCCCCAACTTTCCGGAGTCATGGTTTACGGGGAAACCCGTGAAGAAGCCATCGCGAAAGTTCAATCCCTTGCCTTGCGAGTGATCGCCGATCGCCTTGACCATGGCGAAGCTATTCCGGAACTGGACGAGCTTTTCGCGGTTCCCGCATGACCGAGTGGCCTTCCACCAAAGCTCGACAGGTTCTTGCCGCCCTTCTGCGGAGCGGATGGATCATCAAGCGTGAGTCCAAAGGATCCCACCGAGTTCTTTCCCGCCCAGGTTGGCCAGATTATGTTTTCGCATTTCACGATCGTGAGGAAATCGGTCCACGTATGCTCGGGCGAATTGCCAAACGGACTGGATTGAAGCCGGAAGATTTGTGAAAGCATAGGTTCAGGTCTGTTTTGTTTGCAACATGGATTCTCTGTTTCATGGTTCTGGCCGCAGAAATATAGCCCAGGCATATAGTGGGTTGAGGCAAGAGGGGACATCCTATAGTCCCCCTGAGTAACGGGGTCAGACATAAATAATTAAGTATTGATATCACGAAGAAATAGGCGTAAGTGCTTGTTAACAAGGGAGGACTTCTATGGCGGGCATTATAAAGCAAAGGTTGGCCCATATTTGTATATTGGTTAGGGATATTGACCAAGCAATAGAGCATTATACAAACATTCTTGGTGCAGTGTGTCCCCTGCTTTTGAAAGAGGGGGTGGCCAAGGAAGAACGTCCTGAATCACCGCTGTTCAAGCGCCTGGAGAAACATGGGGAGGGCTTGCACCACATTGCTTTTGCCTCCACCCAGCTGGAAGACACCTTTCAGCAGATGAAGAAAAAAGGGGTATCCCTGCACGGGGATCAATTCATTTTCGATGCAAATGCTCCGGACACCCGGTGGGTATGGATTATGCCCCAATACGCCCACGGTGTGCTGATCGAGGTAATGGACGAATATAAGCCGATCGACGGTTAGCTAACCATAGAAAACGGGACGGAGGTTCGAATGCAACTTGGGCGCCTGTCGAGATTGCGGAATTTTGGTTGTTGGCGTTGCTGATAATGTTCGGTTTGAATTCCTTTCCAAATGGCGGGAAATCGATGAGGTTATTTTCTGGCAGCCGCATGCCAGTCAAGCCTGTAAAGCTTTGGGATCTGGCGTACCTTTTCTTTTTTCGGAGGCCCCCCAGGTAGGAGCGCTTCTTCGGGCTCTTTTTTCATGCAATATAAATGTAAATTTCCATTGCATTTTTACAATAGACATGCGTTATGGGGGTCAGCCCTTGACATTGGACAAATCGAATGGATCTTTTGAAATTCAATTAATCAATCGTGGGGAAATTAATGATAAATGTCTCATGTCAAGGGCTGACCCCTTCACTCAACTCTTGCAAAATAGCTTCCAGCTTCTCATAGTCAAGGTTATATTTCTGGGCCACACTTTCCAATCTCTCACCTGAAATCTTAGTATGGATTGGTTTTCGCTCAGCGGTCCGGATGGGCTCCCACCCTTCTTCCCGAATGTTGAGCGAGACCAGATCCCAGCGAGTGTAATGTCCCATGCAATCAAAGATATTTTTGGCCACGATTCGGTCATCCATATCCAGTTCGGCGTAAACGATCGTCTCCTTATTGAAAACTGGTTCAGCCAGGTAAGTTCCAAAAGGCCCGGCAATACAACTCCCTCCCATGGCCCAGTTGAAATTGGAGGTCTGCTTGAAAGGGAAACTGTCGGGGACCTCACTGGCCGGCAGGTAGAGGCAGGAGCTGACGACAAAAGTCTGCGTCTCAAAGCCATACTCCCGCACGCAACAGTCCTGATCGCAGGAGTGCAGAGGGCCAATTTTTCCGCTCATATCCCTTACCTTCATTTTCTGATTGAAGGTCCAATACCCGGGCCAGCAACAGGCATGGATCTCCTCACCCTTTATGGCCATAGCTGCCCTCATCAGGATCATGTGGTTCTCATAGCAGATCAATCCACCGAGGCGGCCGATGTCGGTCTCAAATACCCGGATATCCCGGGCATCGCCCATTCCCCAGAAAAACCTCTCCTGATGGGTTGGCATGGTCTTCCGGTGCCGCCCTAAAATTTCCCCATTTCGGCCGATAAAAAGCTGGGTGTTGAACAGGGTCTTGCTTCCGATCCGGTCATCTTGTTCATTGAGCCCAATCACACAATAGGCGTTGGCATGTTTGGCAGCTTGGCATAGCTGGTCGGTTTCCGGACTGGGAATTTTGATAGAATTCTCAAAAAAGGCCAGGACCGTGTCTCTCCAATTCTTGGCCTTCTCTGGGCTCGTGTAGCCGAAGCTTCCTCTCCAGTATGGGTAGGACGGGATTCCTGTCTCCGGGGTAACGATTAAATCTGCTTTTTCTTTGCCCGCCTCTTCGATATACCAGCAATATTTTTCCACGCTCCGCTTCCTGTCCATAAAGACCGGCGAGGCCTGCACCGCCGCCGCCTTCACTATCCTTTTCATGTTTTCCTCCTCCGTTACTTCGGTATTTTCAAAATCAAACCACAGCGCGGCATAGCCGCAACCAATACAAATCACCTCCACCTTTACCCTGGGGAGTAATAGAGCTTACTCCACAGGGCAAGCCTTCCTCCCTCGAGGGGGAGCAATCCCCCCTGCCCCTCCTTTAGCAAAGGGGGGTTGGGGGGATTGCTTATTTTGTCTTCTCAATAAATTTTTGAATGGCTTCAAAATATTTTTTCCCACCGGCAAGCATCACACTGTTATGGTCAGCTCCGGGAATGATAATCAATTCTTTTTCGGACGAGCCCAGGTAGGCGAATAAATCCTTCGCTTCTTGCAGGGGCACAAGGGTATCAAATTCTCCGTGAATGATTAATGCCGCCACGGAAATTTTCTTGATCATGGGCAGGCGTTCTCGTTCAATGGGCTCCAGGTTGATTCCAAAGGATGGCAGGCGCAGGTGTCTGATAAGTCTCGTCACGCTGGCAAAGCCACTTTCGATAATAATCCCGCGCATTTTTTCCGGATAATGGTAAGCAAGCTCCAACGCGGATATACTGCCCATCGACCTTCCCATGACCCATAAATCCCCCTGAAAACCTCTTAGGGAAAGCTCCTCCTTGACTACCGCGAACAGTCGGTGGGCATCTTGCACCAGGGTTGTAAACGTTGGGCTGCCGCTACTCGCCCCGTATCCGCGGTAATCAGCCACAACCAGATTGGTTCCATTCTCCTGATAAAAAGGCGCAATTTCATCATAGTCGCTGACCACTTCTCCGTTTCCATGGAAGAATAAGATCCAGGAACAATTCTTGTTCCCCGCATAAAAACGGCAGGAGATGGAGACTTCTTCTTCAACCTGGACAGAGAAGTCAAACGCTCCTTTCAGGCACGGAGTAAAATCGCTTCGGGGGTAGAAAAGGAAACCTAAAAGTGGCGAGCGGTCGATTTCAGAAAAGACCGGAATGGGGAGGCCTCCTTTCTCGGCAAGCGACTCTCGTCCCGCCTGTGAGGGGATTATTTTAACCTCTTGTTACTCCCAGCGGAACGGAAGATAATCTATCATCCCCTCTCCTTTCATGGCAAGAAAATATTTGGGCGTTTGATAAAATTTATTCAGAAAAAATGCCTATATTGGGGCAATCAGGGTTCCTAAAAATTAAATTGACCCTGGTGAGGCGGTATGATAGGATGCTACTGAATTTTATTTCGGGATCGGGGTGATGAATTCAATCGCCTTATTCAGCATTAAAGGAGGGACGGGAAAAACTACCCTCAGCAGCTCATTGGGCTGGATTTTTGCTGAACAAGCCCACCGGGTCTTGATGATTGACATGGACGCTCAGGGTCACCTGACGCAACTGTTCAAAGGAAAACCCACTAAAGGCCAAACCAAGCTGTATTACTCCTTGGTCCATGAACAGCCTCTTGCGGAAATGATTGTTCCCACATCTCACCCTAACCTTTTTTAATCCCGGCCACTGAGGATCATTTCTATCTGAATTCGGCCTTACTTTCCAAGCCCTGGAGGGAATGGAAATTAAAGGATGCGCTGTATGCCATGCACCCCTTCCCGTACGACTTGGTTATTATCGACTTGGGAGGTAACCTGACTCTCTCCACTTATGTGGCTCTTTTTGCTGCCAAAATCCTTATCACGCCCGTATTGCCCGACCTCCTTTCTTACCTCAGTCTAAGAAGTTTGTTTTCCTTCCTCGATAAGACCAGTAAAAACTATAAATATTCTTTTGATATGATCTGGGTCTTGATCAACAAGATAAACAATCACCGCCCTTTAGACCGGGAAAATAAGAAAGCCCTGGAAAAATTTTATGGAAGATTTTTGATGCCAGTCGAAGTCCGCGAAGACTCAAAATTTTCGCAAGCGAATAGGGAGCAGGTTCCGGTCACCACCTTGGCCCCTGATTCCAGGGCGGCGCGGGACATAAAAAAAGTGGCCAGCTTATTGGAAACCACGATTTTCCAACCCAAATCCCCCGAACCTACATAATCGAGGAGGTCTGGAATGGAAGACGTTTATGAATCGCATGCCCCGACTGATTTTCCTTCAGCCAAGGAACAACCTGTTATTGAGCAGCCTCCTGGTGCCGAAGAAAGGAAAATCCTTCCCGTGAAGGAAACGGTGGAACGGTGGAAAAGAGAGATCTTGGATAAGATCCAATACCTAAAAGAAAATTTTGAACAAGCCAATCAGGATAGGGAGAGTCTCTCTAAGGAAATAGACCGCTTGCAAGCAGAACTCACCGCTTCCAAAGAACACGTCCAGGAGTTAGAAAGAAAATTAGCCGAAACCTTAGAAACTTTTAATAATCTCTTGGACGAAGTTTCCGGGGCCTTACGGACCTGATTATTTACTTGTGAGGCGCACTTTTACTACAAATTTCTTTACAGGTTGCGGACCAGATACGGCCATCCCCGGCATGTGGGCATCTTGCGGTGCCAGGATTGCGAAAGTTCCTTCCCGAAGTACGAAGAAATCTCCTTCTCCCGTGAGCGCCAAGAAATCTTTGGCCTCATCATATTCCCCTGCTTTTAGTTGTTCCAGATTCGCATACCCGAAAAGCTCCACACCTTGAAAAACATACTGCACATCCATGTACAGCCGATGGGCTTCCCAACGGCCTTTCTATCTTGACTTTGTCTCGTATTGCTGAACGAGCACATAGACATTGGAACCTTCGATTTCATACCTGCCCGGCACAATTTTAGAAAGGTCTGTATTCTGGAGATAGTGAAAGGCGGTGGCCAGACCTTTATGCATCCCGGAGTAAAACGAGGCATTTTTTAGTTGATCAATAATCATAGGCTTATCCCCCCTTTCCTCATTCGTTGAGGATGGCGCGGGGCCCTGCTATCTTCAAGATGTATTATCTCCCCATAAGATACCAGGCGGGACGCATTTGTCAATAGTTTTAGGAGCTCCCCCCGTTGGCTGATGTTATGGTTGACTCTGGTAGTCAGAAGCTTTATGATTACACTCGAGAGATTTTTCTATAACTCCTCCAGGAGTTCTATCCAGAGATCATATTGTCCTGGTCTTAGAAATTCAAAAGAAGGGAGTAAATGAAAATGATGATGCAAACCTACCAATTTAAGGCCCCCTCCATGATCGTTAACGGACCTGGGGCCGCCAAAGAGGTCGGCTCTTTTGCCAAAGGACTGGGAAAAAAGGCTCTAATCGTAACAGATACCAACTTGGAGAAAATCGGGTTGCTGAATGAGATCAAGAAATCCCTGGAAGTCGCTGGAGTTCCATTGGCCATTTATGACAAAGTGGTCACCGAGCCCACCATGGACTATACCGAAGAAGGGCTCAGGGTCTTTAAAGAAGCTCAGGCAGACTTCTTGATCGCTGTGGGGGGAGGCAGCCCCATCGATGCAGCCAAAGGTATTTCCGCGCTGGCCACTAACCCAGGAAAGATAGGCGACTTTATGGGAGCCAATAAGATTCCAAAGCCGGGAGCTCCTATCATTGCCATCCCCACCACCGCGGGCACTGGAAGCGAAGTCACTCAGTTCACCATCATCACGGATACAACAAAGGATGTAAAAATGCTCATTGCCAGCCCCCATGTCATGCCCCGGGTGGCATTGGTTGACCCTTTGATGACCCTGCAGATGCCTCCCGGGATCACAGCGGCCACAGGCCTCGATGCCCTCACTCACGCCATAGAGGCTTACGTTTCGGTAAGGGCCCAACAGATCACCGATATTCTGGCCCTTCAAGCTATCCGCATCATTTCGGCCAATCTGCGACAGGCCTGGTCA
>JACRCA010000091.1 GCA_016234425.1 Deltaproteobacteria bacterium
CTTCCTCAAGGAAAATATGTGAGCCAATGCCTCTTCATAGAAATTCTCTAACAAACAAGGCCTAAAGGGAAATGAAATTAGGGAGCGCAGGATATAATTCTTTCCGTCATCTCTTTTAAAGGAAACTCTTTTGACAGAACACAGAGGATTTCTCTGTGCCCTCTGTGGTTTCATGTGCGCTCTTTCAAACTCCCTTCATCTCAATAACCAGATTTCCGTAAGGATCCACAGAACACTCTGCTCGCGGGCCAACCACAACTGTCGATTCTTTTTCCTCCAGCACCGCTGGTCCCTTGAAGTGATCTCCTGGTTTCAGGAGGTATCGATCATATACCATCGTATCGATGAATCCATTTTCTTCGGAGAAGAAAACCTTCCTTTTTCCCTTCCCTGACATCTTAATCCCTGCAAGTCCCCTGCCTCTGCTCAGGTGCATTTTCAGCCTGGGCATGGGACCCCTGGCCCACACCCGCCAGTTAACCCCCTGAATAGAAACATTCTTCACATATCTTCCATAAAGACGCTGGTATTCTCTCCAGAAATTTTTTTCGATTTTCTCCTGCGAATCTTTTCCCAGAAGCCCCGCTGGAATGGGTACGTTGATCTCATAGCCCTGACCGATGTAACGCATATCGGCAGATCGCTCATAGACCATTTCCTTTTCCTTTACCCCGGCGGTTTTCAAAACCTGTGCCCCTTCTTCTTCCATGGCCCGATAGATCTCACTTAGCTTCTTCCAGTCTATCTCGTCCATCGAAGAGACGTAGGCCTGCACAAAATCGAGAGCGGGCGGAGCCGCCAGCATCCCCAAGGCCGAAAGTGTTCCCGCACCCAGAGGGCAGAACACCTTTTTTATGCGAAGTTTCCTGGCCACCTGGTAAGCATGCACGGGCCCTGCCCCGCCAAAGGCCACCAAAGAAAATTTCCTGGGGTCTTCCCCTTTCTCGGCAATATGGATCCGCATGGCGGTGGCCATGTTTTCATTCACCACCTCAAAAATTCCCGCCGCTACTTTGGCCATCTCCATTTTCAGGGGCTGGGCAATCTTCTGGATCGATTTTATGGCCGCCGATCGATCGAGCTTCATCTCACCCCCCAGGAAGTATTCTTCATTTAGAAATCCCAGCAAAAGATCGGCGTCTGTTACCGTTGGCTCCGTCCCCCCACGGCCGTAACAGGTGGGCCCTGGTTCCGCTCCCGCGCTCTGCGGCCCGACTTTCAGCAAACCCATGCTGTCAAGATACGCAATGGAACCTCCGCCTGCTCCGATCTCGATCAACTCGATCGATGGGATCCTCAAAGGAAGACCACTTCCCTTCTTGAACCGATGGACCCGGGCAGCCTCAAATTCATTGGCAAGAGTGGGGACCCCATTTTTGATGACGCTGGCCTTGGCTGTTGTTCCCCCCATATCAAAGGAGATCAGGTTTTTCTCTTTGATCAAATTTCCCAAAAAACTTCCGGCCAAAGCCCCTGCAGCCGGCCCCGATTCGATCAGTCGCACGGGGAATTTTTTGGCCGTCTCGATGGAAGAGATTCCTCCATTGGACATCATGATGAATAGTCTTCCCTGGTATCCATCCCGATGCAGGCCCAATTCCAGATTTTCCAGGTAGCTCTCCATCAGAGGCTGCAGGTAGGCGTTGGCCACGGTGGTGGAGGTTCTTTCATATTCGCGAATCTCACAGGCTACCTCCGAAGAAAGGCTTACGGGGAGTGCGGGAAAAACTCTTTGAATCCTCTCTAAAGCCTGCCTTTCATGCTGGGGATAAGCATAGGCGTGGAGAAAGGCAATGGCCAGGGATTTTATCCCGTTTTGGGTCAATTCTTTAACCACCTCTTCCACCTCGGATGCCTCCAGGGGTTTCAAGATATTCCCGTCTTGGTCAACCCGTTCGTTTATCTCTCTCCTCAGAAAGCGAGGGACTAAAGGTTCGGGCATGGTGAGGTAGATATCATAGAGGTCGTAGCGAATCTCCCGGCCGATCTCCAAAACATCCTGGAAGCCTCGAGTTGTCAAAAGCCCGCTTCTGGCTCCTTTACGTTCAACCACGGCATTTGTGGCTATCGTCGTTCCGTGGATGGCGGATTGAATCTCAGCGGGATTGATATTTTTCTCGCGCAGCATGCGCTGGAAGATGGCCAGTACCCCTTTGGCCAGATCCTCCGGAGTGGTCAAAAGCTTACCGATCTCTATCCTGCCCCGGGCCTCGTCCAGAAGCACGAGGTCTGTGAAGGTTCCGCCGATGTCTATGCCCAAGCGATACCTTCTGGGCATTTCCATCCCTGACATGCTGTCCTCTGCGATGGAATTGACTCTAACCCAATGGTTTCCCGATGGAAAAAATCAGTTAAAGATTATTATAAGGTGAAACAAAATTCAAGGTACTTTGATCCCCAGAAAGGAGAGGAAAATAAGCAACTGAGCGAGCGGCGAATATGAAAAAAGGCTGGGGGATCAACACCCAGCCCTTTTCATTTTGGATGCACGAACGTACTTACAATGGAAGGGCCATGTCCGGCGTTCCTGCCTTGCTTTGTTTTGCTTCGGGGAAATACTTCTTCATCGTCTCCACCACGATCGAGGCTTGATCCGCCATATTCCTGCCATCCTGGGCCGAAGTGGGAATTCCATGGGCGCCCACCCGGGAATTACCAGTCTTCAGGTGGAGGGGAGAAGCAATCCTGACCATCTCGGGACCCTCGTAAGTTCGAATGAACCCTCCGGAGCCCGGGGGGTTATCAGTGTGGATATCCAAAGGAATCTTCACCGCTTTTCTTAGAGCTGCAATCATGGGCAAGGTCAAATCCCGCACGGGGTTAATAGTATCCGCCCCCAGGCTCTCCAATAATTTAAAGGAGAAAGGGTTACAATGACCACAGTGGGCGGAGAGTTTGAGTTTGATTTCCTTGGGGAGCTTCCCTGCTTTTCTCATTTCATTCAAGAACCAGAGGAGCCCTTCATCATAAATCAAAAAACCTCTTCCGCCAAAATCCAAGACCCGGCGGATATCCTCTACTGCCCGGAAGACCTGCTCCATTCCCCGAAGACGATAACTCATTACAACCCCCTGGGGTGTAAGAACGGTTGCGCTGGTATCATACGTCGCCCTGGGGCCGTGGGAGAAATTCAATTCCACCTTGTTCTCCTTCGCCACCTTTAAAAATTCTTTGACCTGAGCGGTGGTATATCGGAAAATTCCCCAGGTCTCATCTGCCCGGTTGATGGTTATGCCGTTTTTGGCCGCCTGCTCAAGCAGGCCCTTCAACCCATCTGGAGAGTTAACGGTGGGAACTTCAATGCGGAAATGGGCGCCATCTGGAAAGGTCAGCCCCGAGGTGGGTAGCTCATTCAGGTCCCCTGAGGGTAAGCCTAACTTCTTAGAAAATTCTCTCAAGTCTTCAAACATCTTCTGTACCTCCTTTTTCAATTCAAGTTTTTCAACCAATATATCACCTCCTAAGATTTCCTGTCAAATTTACGCCTTCGGAAGAAATAATCCTTGTTCTATTCTCCATGGGGGATGGGAATTAGCCATGCGGGGATAGACTTCCAGATGGAGCGAAGGCGGGAATGGAAAGGAGATTCAAAGAGGGATCAATTTGATACTTTTTTCAAAAATGTTTTCAACCGACTCATATCCTCTGAGGAGATAGCGACAAATCTCACTCCATATCGATAACCCTCCTCTTGCTCTAAGTCATCGACCCAAACAACCTGCGAAAGGGCTTCGATACTATCCATACCAAGTCCGAGAGAAAAAAAGAGCTTCAACCTCAGATATTGACCAATATCGATTCGTTCGGGAAGTTTAACCATCAACCCGCCTTCACTCGCATTGAATGTAGAACCAGAACAGGCGAAGTTCGAGTTGATGCGATAATACTCTACCGGCAAATTCAATAAGAATCTGGGGTGTCTTCTCTTCTCGAAATTGGCGATCCCGAAGCGAGGCTTTGTTTCTCTTCCCTCCATTTTCGTCTCCTTTTCCTTTCCCAGCTTAATCTTGCCCGGATCAATTTTCTTGGCTGAAAAATGCTTCCTTAACTTTTTTTCTGATATTTTGGGGGCCATGGGTTAGCATCCTTCCCCACCTGTTCCAGCAATCATTTGCCCCCCAGCTCTCCTTGAGTCTTATCCAAGATTTCCCGAATTTTTTTGGACAGCTCCTTAATCCCGAATGGTTTTTGAATAAAACCATCGCAACCCATGGCTATGATATGCGCGGCCTCGCCATTAAAGCTGTACCCGCTGGAAAGGATGGCTTTCACATGGGGATTGATCTCTTTTAACAGGTCATACGCTTCTCCCCCCCCAATGCCGGGCATGATCATGTCCAAAATAACCAGGGCAATCTCCTGCTGATTTTCCCTGTAAATCTCCGCGGCTTCTTCTCCTCCCCTGGCTATAAGAACTCTATAACCCAACAGATTCAGCGCTTTCTCCACCACGTTGATGATCGTATCTTCATCATCCACCAGAAGAATTGTCTCTGTTCCCCGGAGGAGTTCTGCGGATAATACCTTTTTCTCTTCCTTCAATTCCTTTCCCGTGACCGGCAGGTAGATGGTGAAGGTTGTCCCCTGTCCTTTTTCGCTGTACACATTGATGAACCCGCCATGGTTCTTGACAATGCCATAGGCAGAAGCTAGGCCCAACCCGGTTCCCCGGCCCATTCCCTTGGTAGTGAAAAATGGCTCAAAGATTCTCTGTTTGGTCTTTTCATCCATTCCCATTCCCGTGTCCGTAACAGATATCTTTACGTAATCCCCCGGCTGCACCCAGAACGGCTTTATGTATTCTTTGCTTAGAGTCACATTTTTGGTTTCCAGATAAAGGCTTCCCCCTTCAGCCATAGCCTGCCAGGCGTTGACATAGAGGTTTAGCAAGAGCTGCTCAATCTGTCCTCTGTCCACCTCTACGATCCAGGTGTCCTCCTGGTATTTCCGATAAATTTTTATCTCCTTTTTGGTGCGTTCGAACATCTCGGAGCTTCTCTGGATGATCTGATTGAGATCAGTAGGTTTGACCTCGTACTTCCCCCTGCGGGCAAAACCGAGCAGCTGGCTTGTCAGACTCGCCCCGCTGCGAACATGTTCCTCAATCTTCTTAAGATTTTCATGATGGGGATGAGTGGAATCCATGTTAAATAGCATCAAGGAAATATACCCCTGGATCCCCATCAAGAGGTTATTAAAGTCATGGGCAATCCCTCCCGCCAGAGTGCCGATGGCCTCCATTTTTTGCGCTTGCTGGAATTGCAGTTCAAGTTTCTTCAGGGGGGTGACGTCCCGAAGATAGTTGAGGGTTGCCGGCCGCCCTTCCCAGGTGGTCAGAACGGTACTGAGTTGTACCCACAATTCCTCGCCGGATCGATTCAGCACCCGGAAGGAATAGATGTGGGGAAGATCTTCTCCTCGGAGTCTTTTTTGATGATTCTCCCAGACCATTTGTCGGTCTTCGGGATGAATCAGGTTCACGAAGGGTGTCTGAGCCAGCTCTTCTGTGGAATAGCCGATGAGGGCCAAAGTACTGGGGTTGGGAAACTTTACTACCCCATCCTGGGCAATAAAGATGGCTTCATTCGCATGATCCACCAGGATACGATACTTTTCTTCTGATTCCCGCAGAGCCTCTTCCGCTCGTTTGCGGTGGGTGATGTCTTCGGAGGTGATGATGGCTCCCTTGAGGAAAGGGGATATGGTGATGGATAAAACCCTATCTCCATATTTTTGTCCCGGGAATATTTTCGTCTTCCCCGATTTTATGCATTCCATCAGTTCGCCGTACATGTCGATGGCATGTTTGCCGGCATAATCCTGGTACATCACGTCTCCGATTTTAGGGAGCCGACCGTTTGCTTCTCTTATAGCCAGGTTAAATTTTACGATTCTTCCTTCCAGGTCAACGACGATCGTTTGCACTGGATTATATTCGAATAAGGCAAAATTAAAGGCTTCCTTATCGCGCAAGGCCTCCTCGGCTGGCTTGCGCTCGGTGATGTCGCGGAAGGCTAAAACGACCCCGGTAGGATTACCCCGCTGATCCTTGATGGGTGCCCCATGACCTTCAATCGGGATCTTTTTACCATTCTTAGCTAAAAGGATGCTGTGATTGGCCATAGGCAAGATTAGGTTTTCTTGCAGGACTCTTTTGGCAGGGTTCTTAATCTGCTTACCGGTTTCTTCATCCATGACTTGCAGTACGTTCGTTAAGTTTCTACCCCAAGCCTCTTCCTGCCTCCAGCCCGTAAGACTCGCCGCCATGGGATTCATAAACTGAATGTGTCCTTGCGCATCGGTGACAATCACCGCGTCCCCGATGCTTTCCCGTGTCCCCGCCAGCCATTGTTCCCTATTTTTTAATTTCTCTTCGATTTGATGCTGGGAAAGAGCTATGGCGATGGCCACCTGCAATTCTCTTTCCGCAAAAGGTTGGCGAACATAGCTCATGGGCTCGGTAATCTTTGCCCGTTCCAGAGCATTTTCATCGGCGTCAGCAGCCAGATAAATTACCGGGACGTCAAAGCGATCCCGAATCTGTCTTGCGGCCTCGATCCCATCCATTTCTCCTTTGAGGGAAATATCCATCAGCACAAGATCGGGTCCGATTTCTGAAATTCTGCGAAGCGCTTCCGCCCCAGAAGAAACAACCCCAGGGGCAGAATACCCCAAACGGATCAAGCGGCTCTTCAGGTCGCTTTTCCCGAGGCTTTCATTTCCCACAACCAGGATCTTTGCTTTGGCCATGCCTTACTCCTACTTTTCTTTAACTAATCATTCATGACGGCATCGTCACGCCCGAACCGGGAAAATCCCCCCTCGCCCTCCTTTCGCAAAGGGGGGTTGGGGGAATTTGGAGGCATTTTCTATGTATTTGATGTGAAAAAAATGGATCACATCAAGCTTATCGGCAATCAAAGCGAAGTATTTAATATAATTTAATAAAAAGATAAGGTTGCCGGGTGTAACGCAGGTAAGAAAATAGGGGGCGAGCTTTTGCCTCGGAAAGCAGAAAGGCGACTAATCTAAGGCTTTTTTAACCAAGCGCTCCCATTCCCGATCCACGGTTTCCTGGATGGTATGTATTTCGTCATCCGTCAAGTGACTGAATCGGCCCTGGAGGCGAAGGTATTCATCCACTGGAAGGTTCTTGGGTTCCACATTGATGTTGTAGCGCTCGCCTCTCTCTACCTCATAGAGCGGAAAAACCTTGGTGTGCACAGCCAGACGGGCAATCTTTACAGCCAGGGAAGAGGGTGCCTTCCACCCCGTGGGGCAAGGGGAGAAGATGTGGATGAATCTGGTTCCCCGGATGGTTTTGGCTTTGGCGATTTTGCGCATCATGTCTTCGGGAAAGGCCACGGAGCAGGTGGCCGCATAAGGGATGCGGTGGGCAGCCATAATCTCCATCATATTCTTCTTGGGTTGACTTTTTGGATGATTGGCTGGAGTGGTCGTCGTCCATGTGCCCAAGGGCGTAGCCGAACTCCTCTGGATGCCCGTGTTCATGTAGGCCTCGTTGTCATAACAGAAATAGAGGATGTCGTCATTCCGCTCGGCAGCACCCGAAAGGGCCTGGATGCCGATGTCAAAGGTCCCCCCATCTCCTACCCAGGCGGCCACGGTCGTTTCCGTATCCCCGCGAATTTCCAAACCGGCTTTGACGCCCGCGGCTGTAGAGGCTCCAGTCTCAAAGGCTGTATGAATCAAAGGCACCTCGACAGCGGTATAGGGAAATGGCCCGGCGAGGATTGACCAGCAACATGCCGGTATTACCAGAATGGTTTTTTCCCCCAGCACCTTTAAAGCATAGCGCATGGAAATCGTTGCCCCGCAGCCAGCGCAGGCTAAGTGCCCTGAATACATCAATTCTCTTCGTTCGTACATAATCAGCTCCTCATCCCCACCCAGACGCTCTGCTCTTCTGGCTGGGAGCGTTTGTAGGTTTGGTAAACCACATCATTCAACACTGGCGGAGTTACGTCTCTCCCGCCAAGCCCGGCAATGTAACTGTAAATGGGCGGCCGGTCCTTCTCGTTGCAGAAGGCCGCCCGGATCTCGTGAGCGAAAATTCCCCCTACTCCGAAGGAAACATTCCGATCTACCACCGCTACCTTCTTCGCATCCCGCAGCACTGCCCAGAGTTCTTCTTTGGGGAAGGGGCGAAATAGACGCACTTTCACCATGCCCACTTTTCGCCCCTTCTCCCGTAAGGCATCTACGACCACCCGGGCCGTGCTGGCGATCGTACCGGAGGTCAACAAAACCAAATCCGCCCCTGCGCACCTGTAGGCTTCGATCAGCCCGTACTTCCTGCCGAAGGCTCGGCCGAATTCTTCATCCATCCGCTGAGTGACGCCCTTGCTTTGAATCATGGACTGTTGGATCTTGTACCGAAACTCCATAAAGTACTCTGGAGGGGTCAGGCAGCCGAAAGAATGCGCCTCGGCGGGATCCAGGCGAAACTCTGGTTGATAGGGAGGGAGGAAATCATCCACCAGGCTCTGCTCGGGGATCTCCACGGGTTCGGCGGTATGGGAGAGGAAAAAGGCATCCAGGACCAGCATCACCGGCAAGCGCACCTCCTCAGCGATTTTGAAGGCCTGGATCACGGTATCCAGGACTTCTTGATTGCTCTCGCAGTAGAGTTGCAACCAGCCCGTATCTCGCTGGGAAAGACTGTCCGTCTGCTCCCCCCAGATATTCCAGGGGGAACCCAAGGATCGATTGACGTTGGCCATTACGATGGGCAGGCGAGCCCCGCTGGCCCAGTGCAGCATCTCGTGCATCAGAGCCAGCCCTTGGGATGATGTGGCCGTGAAGGTACGGACTCCAGCCG
The DNA here is from genome assembly GCA_016234425.1 of Deltaproteobacteria bacterium. Classification (GTDB taxonomy): domain Bacteria; phylum Desulfobacterota; class SM23-61; order SM23-61; family SM23-61; genus JACRCA01. The sequence continues at coordinate 8,843 of JACRCA010000091.1, forward strand.
CTGACGCCCCGATGCAGCAGGCCATAGCCGAATGTTCCGACTCCACCGGGATAAACTTGGCTTTTAACCTTCCGTCTGCGCAGAGTACGGAAAGCTCTTCGACGATGGTGGTCTGGGGGGTGATGGGATAAGCCGAGATCACCTGGGCCCGCGCCAGCATCACCCCCCAGGAAACGGCATGATTGCCCACCATAATCTTCTTCATTTCCTTTCCTCCTCCATGACCATGGCATCCCGGGGGCATTCTTGCACGCAAATCCCGCATCCTTTGCAATGATCATAGTCCACGATGTTCGCCTGCTCTTCTCCCTGCTTCAGGATGGCCACATCCGGGCAGAAAATGTAGCAATTGTCGCAGAGATTGCAAACTCCGCAGTTGAAACATCGCCCCGTTTCTTCTGCGGCTACTTCCTCGGAAAATCCCAGATTGACCTCTGCAAAAGACCCCGGGCGTTTGGAAATCTGGGCTTTGGGCATCTTTTTGCGTTTCTTATAATCAAAATAATCCAAATTCAGGTCTTGGAAGCGTACGGTTTTCGAGCTCGTTGGGGCGCGTTCATTTTCTCCTTGCAAGTAGCGTTTCATGGAAAGGCTTCCCCGCTCTCCGATGCGGATGGCCTCAAAGAGGCCCTGCCATTGAATTCCCTTCAGGAAGCAGTCGATGAAGATGGCTGCCCGTTTGCCGGAGCCGATGGCATGAACCACTGTGCGCGGCTGATGGGTGATGTCGCCTCCAGCAAATACTCCTTTTTGCTTCGTAGCTCCCCGCTCGTCTGTCAGGATAGCATTTTCTTTGATGCCGACTTTCTTCGGCAAGGCCGAAAGGTCTGCTTCCTCGCCAATGGCTGAAATAACTTGATCAACCTCTAAGAAAAAGTTTGACCCCTTGATCTCCACTGGCCGCCGCCGACCGTCTTCATCTGCCGGACCCAACCGGTTCTTCACGCATTCCAGTCGGGTAACCCTTCCGTTCTCGGCAATCAAGCGCATGGGAGAAACCAAGTAGGAGATTTCAATGGCTTCTTCTTCGGCCTCGGAGATTTCTCCAGGAAAGGCCGGCATCTCTTCTCGCGTCCGCCGGTAAAGGATGAAGGGTTTGGCTCCCAGGCGCAGGGCGCAGCGCGCGGCATCGAAGGCTGTATTGCCGCCGCCGATCACGGCTACCCTCTTTCCCAAGACCACTTCCTTACCCAGGTTGACATTTCTTAAAAACTCCACTCCGCTCATGATGCCCGAGGCCTCTTCCCCTGGGATTCCCATGCTTTTACTCCGATGATTGCCCATGGCCAGGAATACAGCCTGGTATTCCGCCAGGTCGCTCAGCAAAAAATCTTGCCCTAACCGTACATTCATCTCAGCCCTCACCCCCAGCTCCAGGATCTGATCGATCTCTTCCTCCAGGACTTTCTTGGGGAGCCGATAGTCTGGAATTCCTACCCGCAGCATCCCTCCCAGAACAGGCAAGGCCTCAAAGATCATAACTCCATAACCCATCCGCGCTAAGTGATAGGCGCAGGTCAAACCTGCAGGCCCGGACCCGACGATGGCTATTTTCCCCTTGCGCTTTTCCCGCTCCCTGCTCAGCCTTCTTCCCTGTTTGGAGGCGGCATCGGCCAGGAAGCGCTCTAAGGTGTTGATGGATACAGCCTCATCAAAATCTTTCCGGTTGCAGGAGGATTCACAGGGATGGAAGCAAACTCGCCCACAAACCCCCGGGAAAGGATTCTCTTCCTTTAAAAGCTCCCAGGCTTCGAAGACTTTGCCCTTGCCCATCAAGACCATCGCTCCTTCGATATCCTGACCGGCCGGACACCCTTCGTTACATGGGGGAATTTTATTCTCGAAGCGCGGCCTAAGGTATCTCCAGCTCCCCGTTTTATTCCAGGTCATCGAGCCGAAGGAGACGGGCTGGTAAGGCAAGTCCTCTTCCCGTTTAAATATGATTTGCTCGGCCATGTTCACCCCTCAGAAAAGTAACGAGTAATGAGGACTGAGGACTGAGTCAATTTTTTTTACTCGTTACTCATCCCTCAGCACTCATTACTTTCTTTCATGCTATGGCCCGGTCATAGGCCTCTTTGGTGGCCGCCGCATTGCCAGCCTTGTTCGACGGAACAAATTCTTTCACCGCTTCGATCACCGCGTCCACTGAGACCATCCCGGTGATCTTGGAAAAAGCCCCTAAAATAGCGGTATTCACGATGGGAGCCGTGGGAGAACCTAACTTGTTTTCGATGGCGATCCGATTGGCATCCACCGTGGCTACACGGAACTTGGAGAATTGCCCGAAGGCTTTGGGCGGGCGGTCTGTGTTGATGATAATCCAGCCATTCTCCTTCAGTCCTGAATCCACCTGGGTACTCTCGATCAGGGTGGGGTCAAGGATGAGGATGTGATCTGGCTCATAGATAAAGTTGCGGATGCGAATGGGCTGGTCATCTACCCGGGTAAAGGCGGTCACGGGAGCACCCCGGCGCTCCACTCCGAAGGCCGGGAAAGCCTGGACAAATTTCCCCTCCTTGAAAAAGGCGGAGGCCAAAACCTCTGAGGCAATCACCGCCCCCTGCCCTCCCCGCCCGTGGATTCGGATCTCGATCATGGCCAAACTCCTCTCTCTCATTCCTCCGAATACAACACCACAATTCCCTGGGCTTTCTTGCCCCTCAGGGCTCGAAACCCGTGAGGAATACTCGAATCGAAATACAGACTATCCCCTGGGTCTAAGATCATCTCCTCTTGATCATAATGAAAGGCCAAACGGCCTCGGAAGAGAAAAAGAAATTCCTCGCCCCCGTGGTTCAAGAAGATAAGTTCTTCTTTCTTCTTGGGTTCAAACTCTACCAAGAAAGGCTCCATGTGTTTAGCATTTCTTGTGTAAGCCAAAGCTTCGTAGGTGTACCCGCTTTGTTCATGTTGGGCAGGCATGCGGCGAAAAACTTTCTTGCGCTCCCCCTTGCGCACCACCACGGCCCGCTCTTTCGATTCCTCCTCGCGGAAAAAATAACCAATGTTTACATCCAGAGCCTTGGCAATCCGCAGAAGGGTGGCCACAGGTGGGGAAACGGCATTGTTCTCGACTTGAGACAAGAGCCCGATGGAGAGGCCGGTCTTTCCAGCAACCTGCCTCAGGGTATACTGGTTCCTCAGGCGAAGTTCCTTGATCTTCTCACCGAGCTTTAATCGTCTGACTTCTAAATCCATGTTCAACGCAGAGCTTTGGCCAAAAGCTCAACAGGGTGAACTACTCTGATGGGTTCATCACCCAAGTTTCCATAGATCTGCAGGCGGCATCCTGGACAACCTGAGGCTACAAAACTGGCCCTTGTTTCTCTGATCGATTTGACTTTTTTCCTGCTGATCCCGGAAGCGATGTCGGGATGTTCCCACTGGAACGTCCCCCCTCCCCCGCAACAGACGTCTGCTTCAGCCATTTCCACAAACTCCAGGCCCGGGATGCGCCTGAGTAAGCTTCGCGGCTCTTCCTTCACGCCTTGGCTGCGCAAAAGGTGACAGGGGTCGTGATAGGTCACCCGCGCCCGGATTGGCTGGAGGAACTCCTCCAGCTCAAAGCGCAACAGGTACTGAGAGATGTCCAGGACCTTTCTTCCCAAAGCCCTCGGGGCCTCCGCGCTCTCCCCCATTTCTTCCAGAATATGGGCGTATTCCTTCTTCAGGGCTGCCCCGCAGGTAGCGCAGTCAACGATTACCGTATCCACGTCCTCCCGGTTGAAAAGCTCGAGGTTTTTCCAAATGTTCTTCAAAGCCATCTTCCGCGCCCCGGCCAGAAAGATCGGCAAGCCGCAACACCTCTGTTCCCTGGGAATGATCACTTCCACGCCCAGGCGTTGCAAAACATCGATCACCGCATGGCCGACTTCTTCGAAAAGATAGTTGGTAGCACAACCTGTGAAATACAACACCTTGGCCTTGGGTTCAGCGACGGCGACTACTTCGGGATATTGGTCTCGCCAGGATTTGGGGTTCAGTTGCGGGAGCTTGGCATAGGGAATCGTCCCCACCTTTCCACTCTTGGAAATCAGCGAAAAGAAGGTGTTTCCAAAGACTCGCCCCCAGAATAAGAAAAAAGGCAGCAGACGATTGCTTACCAAGAGGCTGAA
>JACRCA010000090.1 GCA_016234425.1 Deltaproteobacteria bacterium
CGCAGCGGTCCTTCGCCTGGCTCCGGGGAACCACCTCTCAATTATTCAACTTATTTCTGAGACGCAACACTAGTCAAGGGCTGCAAAAAAAGTTCTCAAAATAAGATTTGATTTTTTCACTCTTACATTCTGGCTCCTGGATTCTGTCTTCTGTATTCTATTTTTGTATTACTTTCTTGATTCTCCAACTGCTGATATAATATCTTATAGTTCATCCTCCAAAACAATCATAAAAAATCGGGGGAACCGAAAATGGCGTACCTTAAAAGAAAAGAAGGAGTTATTGGCATTCTGACTGGCGGTGGGGATGTTCCCGGCCTCAACCCGGCGATTCGGGCAGTTACAATCAGGGCTATCCGGGAGGGATTTAAAGTTATCGGAATTCGCAATGGATGGAAAGGTCTGGTATCCATGATGCGGGAAAAGAAAGCCTCTCCAGATGATTATTACCAAGTTCTTTCGGAAGAGATTGTCAACAAGGTAGGCCGGACCGGCGGGACATTTCTGCATACTTCTCGCACTCGCCCAAGCCACCTGCCCAAAAATGAGGTTCCGGAACATCTGCACGGAAAATACCGCGATGAAATCAATGACCTCACCCCGGAAGTTCTACAGAATCTCGATTTCCTGGGGATTGATTACCTTATTCCCATCGGCGGGGATGATACCCTGAGCTATGCCGTTCTCCTTGCCAAAAAAGGGGTCAAAGTGATTGCCATCCCTAAAACCATGGACAATGACGTTGCCGGCACAGATTACTGCATTGGCTTCAGCACCTGCATCACCCGGACAATCGAGATGACCCACAATTTACGGACCACCGCCGGTTCGCACGAAAGGATCCTCGTGATTGAAGTATTCGGACGCTATGCCGGATTTACTGCCCTGCTGCCTACAATGGCTGGGGCGGCCAATCGTTGTGTGATCCCAGAATATAAATTCGATATTGACCGCCTGACCGAGCTCCTGGTGGGGGACCGCTATACCAATCCCAGTCACTATTCTGTCGCCCTGGTTTCGGAAGGGGCCATGTTTGCAGGGGGCGAAATGGTTTTCGAGAAAGATGAAAGAGACATGTACGGCCACAAAAAATTGGGAGGGATTGGCGACCTCGTCTCGGACCAGATCAAGGAACGATCAGCCAAATACAACAAGGGTCGGCGCATCAATACCATTAATCAGAGGTTGGGCTATCTGGTTCGTTGCGGAAACCCGGATGCCATCGATTCCATCGTCCCCATGGCTTTCGGGAATTTGGCCCTGAACCTGATTTTAGATAACGCCTACGGTCGGCTTGTTACCATCAGGAACGGCAGGTACGACAATGTGCCCCTCGATGTAGTTACCAGCATGAAAAAGGTAGTAGACGTGGATAAATACTACAACCGCGACCGCCTGCGCCCGCACTATGAGAGTTTTGAATCAAAACCTCTATTCATCATGACCAGCGATTATTGAAGAGGGAGAATCCATTTGTCAGGATCCTCATCCAAAAAGTAGAGAGATTAGAAGGGAGGAGAGGAAAAAATGTATCGCAAAATCATGGTTCCGGTGGATGGTTCGCAACTGGCTGAATGTGTTCTTCCCCATGTGGAGGCTCTCGTCAGGGGATCTCAGGTGCAGGAAGTCGTATTTGTGCGGGTTTTTGAGCCTTTTCGGCCCCCCAGCGGAGGAGAAGTGGTTCTTAGTGAAAAAGATATAGCCCGCATAGATACCGAGCACAGGGCAGCCGCGGAAAAATATCTCCAAGAGCTGATGAAGCGCGTGAGTCTCGGCGGCATCCAGCCCCGCTGGGAGTTGCTTAGGGGAAATGTAGCAGAAACCCTTGCGGACTATGCCACCAAGAATAAAGTAGATTTGATCGTCATCGCCACCCATGGGCGTTCCGGGGTTAGCCGCTGGGTTTGGGGAAGCGTAGCAGATCGAATTCTGCGCTCGGCGTGTGTTCCGGTCCTGATGATCAGAGCCCCTGGGTGCGTACCTGGAATTTAGCCTGTTAGATTTCTATGCCCCAGGTCAAAAGGAGGGAAATTTTTTCCCGCGGCTGGTGTTATTTCCTGCCGTTTTCTGATCTATTTCCTTCATAGTTGATCAGCCCGATAAAAACTTAAATTTCCTTTTTTGCTCCTCCTGGAAAAATTCAGGTGTGCCCTTAGGTCTCTATCCCCTTCAAGAGGAATGAGGGTGGGGGAGGGGAGCTCAAAGATTGCTCTTTACAAAGGGCCTGGCCTGTAATAAGAAAGCAATTATGAAAGAAGAACCTAAGAAACCACAGGGGTCGCAGAGAAGTTCTCCGCGTTCTCTGTGGTTTAATCTTATTGAAGGTTTAAGGAGGTTTTCCCATGAAATCCCAATGCCGGGCAATGGTGCTCGCCGGACCCAGAAAGCTGGGGATGCGTATCTTTTCTATTCCCGAGATTAAGGAGGATGACGGTCTTCTGGAGGTAGAACTTGCCGGAGTCTGTGGATCAGATCCCGGAACTTATGAAGGGATCACTGTCCGTGGCCCCCGGCCTTATCCCATCATCTTGGGCCATGAGATCGTAGGTAGGGTTGCCCAGATGGGGAAGGAAGCCAAGAAACGTTTTGGGGTAACCGAAGGGGATCGAGTCGTCATCGAATATGCCTTCGGCTGTGGGATATGTGATTCCTGTATCTCGGGGAGCTACATATTCTGCGAAAAAAACTATGCCTATGGGTCCATGATTTCCTGCCAGGATCCACCTCATCTCTTTGGTGGATATAGCGAATACGTCTATATTCATCCCCGAGCCATGGTACACAAGATCGGCGAGGAAATTTCCCCTGAAGTTGGGGTGCTCATCTGTGCTGTTCTGGGTAACGGAATCCGGTGGTTGAGACAAATCGGCGGGGTTTCCATAGGGGATTCTGTAGCCATCATTGGCCCCGGGCAACAGGGACTCTCCGGAGTGGCTGTAGCTAAGGAGTCAGGGGCAAACCCAGTAATAATTGTTGGCCTCTCGAAAGATAAAAGCAGGTTAGAGATGGCCAGACGTTTTGGAGCTGATTACACCTTCGATGCTGATAAGGAGAATCCCATAGAAGTGGTTTCTGAAATCACTGGCGGCAAAATGGCCA
>JACRCA010000096.1 GCA_016234425.1 Deltaproteobacteria bacterium
TGAAAGAAAGGGAAGAAGAAAAGATAGTCCTGCAGGATAGGGTCCGACTGGCCCTGCGGAGAGCCATTGGATTGAGGATGGAAGTAGAACTCACGCCTCGCGCCTGACGCCTTACGGCATATAGACGGCATATAGCAAGAAGACATAACGATGAGAACATTCATGCCTGAAATTAAATCAGGAGAAGAACTACGGCAATTGCAGTTTGACGGTTTGAAGTGGACGGTAAAGCATGCTTTCGAAGGGTCGTCCTTCTACCAAAAGAAGCTCAAAGAAGCGGGAGTTCATCCGCAGGACATTGGCTGCCTGGAGGATATCTATAAGCTTCCCTTCACCACCGCAGAAGATTTGCGAGAAGGCTACCCTTTTCCCCTTCTTTCGGTCCCTCTGGAAAAGGTTGTCCGGATCCATGCCTCTTCTGGGACGACGGGCAAGAGAAAAATTCTTTGCTACACTGAAAAGGACATACGTGACTGGAGCGATATGTTCGCCCGCTGTTATGAAATGGCTGGTCTTAGCCAGGCAGACAGGGTGCAGATTGCTGTTGGTTACGGCCTCTGGACCGCAGGAGTCGGCTTTCAACTGGGATGCGAACGTTTCGGAGCCACGGCCGTTCCAGTGGGTCCCGGAAATCTCGATATGCACTGTGAGATCATGGTCGATCTTCAAACCACAGTTTTTTGTTGTACAGCCTCCATGGGCCTGCTTATGGCCGAAGAGGTCAAACGGCGCGGCCTAAAGGACAAGATCAGTTTGCGCAAAGTTATCTTCGGGGCGGAACGTCACAGCGAAGCCATGCGTAGGAATATTGAAAGGAACCTGGGGGTGGAAGATATCTTTGACATCCCCGGTTTGACAGAACTTTACGGGCCAGGAACGGGGATGGAGTGTCTGGCTCATGAAGGGATTCATTACTGGGCAGATTACTACATACTGGAGATCATCAACCCGCATACCTTGCAGCCCTCGCTGCCCGGGGAAGTTGGTGAAATGGTCGTCACTACCCTGCGGAAGGAAGCCTCCCCTCTTATTCGCTATCGCACCCGGGATCTAACCCGTCTGATTCCCGGAAAATGTTCCTGCGGAAATATCCTCCCCCGGCACGATAAGATCCTCGGCCGTTCGGATGATATGTTCATCCTCAGGGGCGTAAACATCTATCCAGGCCAGATTGACCACATTCTTTCCCAGGTTCCCCAGGTGGGCAGTGAATTCCAGGTTCTCCTGGAACGGGGGTGGGATGGAAAAGACCATATGACCATAAGAGTGGAGCGAGCAGAAGGAGCAGACCCCAAGAGAGACAAAGCTCTGGCTGCTCATCTGGAGCATCTCATCAGCCATCAACTTCTGGTCAGCGGGAAGGTAGAGATTGTCGATTTCCAAAGCCTTCCCCGGACAGAAAGGAAAACAAAACGGGTGTTCGATAATCGATAAAAATAATAGAGGTAGGGGCGACCGGCCGGTCGCCCCTACTCTGCAGTGAAAGATTTAAAAAAACAAGGAGGGAAAATGTTATGAAAAAATGGTTGCCAGTCATTTGTTTCTTGTCGACCCTGTTCATATTTGCAGGGTTGGCCCAGGCCGCTGAGCCGATTAAGTTAGGGGCTTTCTTTGACCTCACCGGCGCGGGGTCAGCGATCGGCACCCCCACAAAGCTGGTCGCCGAGATGGTGGTGAAAAAGATTAATGCTGAAGGCGGGATCAATGGACGTCCTCTGCACTTGGTAATTGCGGACGATGAGGGAGACCCGACTAAAGCGGCCATCATTGCCAAGAAGTTCATTGAATCAGACAAGGTAGTGGCCATCATCGGCCCAACCCGGACTGACACAGGCATGGCCGCCAAACCAATCATTGAGCAGATGAAAGTCCCCACCTTTATGTGCGTCGGCGGGGATCCCGTGGTCACGGTCCCGCCATTTAAGTGGACGTTCAAATCTCCTCAGAGAACATCCGTGGCCGTAAAGAAAAGCTACGATTACATGAGAAGAAAGGGAATCCAGAAAGTTGCCATTATCACTTCCGCCGATGGTTTTGGTCGAGACGGAAAGAATTGGCTGGAAAAGCTGGCCCCAGAATACGGGTTGAAAATCCTTATGGGAGAATCGTTCCAGCCCACGGACAGCGATATGACTGCCCAGTTGATTAAGATCAAAGCCGCATCCCCCGAAGCCATCATTTGCTGGACGATCGGAAAAGCCGGATCCATCGTGGCCAAAAATATTAAGCAGCTGGCCATTCAATCTCCTCTCTTCCAATGCCACGGGCTGCCCGATCCGATTTACATCAAGCTGGCCGGGGAGGCTTCGGAAGGAAATATCATGCCTTCCACCAAACTGATGGTCGCTTCCCAGCTCCCAGATCCTGACCCTCAGAAAAAAGTGATCTTAGAATTCATTCGGCTCTACACGGATGTCTATCATTACGACCGTCAATTCCCGATCAACACGCACTCTGGGTATGCTTGGGATGCGATCTACCTCGTGGCCAATGCCATGAAAAAAGCCGGGACAGATAACGAGAAGCTGCGCGACGCCATCGAAAAGACGAAGGGGTACGTTGGGATCAGCGGCATTTACAACATCACCCCTGAAGACCATAATGGCCTGGGAGTGGATTCCATGGTTATGGTCCAGATCGTGGGTGGGAAGTGGAAGATGCTGGAATAATCAAATAGTGATTAGTGTCAGTGTGAGTGCCAGCATTATAAATTTTTTTTGTTAAACTCACACTCACACTGACACTAACACTGTTTTTCAACAAGGAGGAATCAATGGAGGAAACAAAAATTTATCTGAGCGAGAAGGAAATGCCGCGACAATGGTACAACATCCAGCCTGACCTTCCCAAACCCCTGCCCCCTCCTTTGCACCCGGGCACGAAGCAACCGCTGGGACCTCAAGATTTGGCGCCCCTCTTCCCCATGGCCTTGATCGAACAGGAGGTCAGCCAGCAGCGCTGGATCGACATCCCGGAAGAAGTCCTGGCCATCTACAAGCTCTGGAGGCCAACTCCCCTCTGCCGGGCTAAAAGGCTGGAAGAAGTTCTAAAAACCCCAGCCCGCATTTATTACAAGAACGAGAGTTGGAGTCCTCCGGGGAGTCATAAGCCGAATACAGCAGTGGCCCAGGCTTACTACAACAAGAAAGAAGGGGTCAAACGCCTGACCACAGAAACCGGGGCAGGCCAGTGGGGTAGCGCCCTGGCTTTTGGATGCAACCTTTTCGGCCTGGAATGCCAGGTTTACATGGTCAAAGTCAGCTACCAGCAGAAGCCTTATCGTCGCTCGCTCATGGAAACCTGGGGGGCGAAAGTCACTCCCAGTCCAAGCGATAAGACCCAGGCTGGCCGGAACATCCTCGCGCAAGACCCCAATTCTCCCGGAAGTCTGGGTATCGCCATCAGTGAAGCAGTGGAAGATGCCCTCAAGAGAGAGGATACAAGATATTCTCTGGGTAGCGTGCTCAACCACGTCATCCTCCATCAGACGATCGTTGGCCTTGAGACCAAGGCCCAGCTGAAAAAGATCGGCGTTGAGCCAGACATCCTGATTGGATGCGTAGGTGGGGGAAGCAATTTTTCCGGTTTCTCCTTTCCTTTCATCCCGGATAAAATCAGAGGGAAAAAGATGCGCTTCATCGCTGCAGAGCCGACAGCCTGTCCGACTTTGACCAAGGGTGTGTACCGGTATGACTTTGGGGATACGGCTCAGATGGCTCCTATTGTGAAAATGTACACCCTCGGTCACAATTTCATTCCTCCCGGGATTCATGCGGGTGGACTGCGCTACCACGGGGATGCTCCCCTTCTTTGCTTGCTATATGACGAGAAGATCGTGGAGGCAGTGGCCTATCCACAGAACCCAGTTTTTGAAGCGGCCACGCTTTTTGCCCGAATCGAAGGAATCGTTCCTGCCCCGGAGACCGCCCATGCCCTCAAAGCGGCTATCGATGAAGCTCTAAAATGCCAGGAGAAAAAAGAGGAGAAAGTAATCGTCTTCAATTTCAGCGGCCACGGCCATTTCGACCTCTCGGCCTACGACTCCTTTTTGGCCAAGAAACTGGAGGATTATGAGTATCCTGAAGAGAAGATTAAGGAAGCGTTGAAACATCTGCCAAAGGTTCCAGCCCTTTAAACAATTAAAAACTTAATTTGGACAAGACTGGGGAAAATGGAAAATAATATGGACCATCAATCAAGGGGGAGGTGGGTTTTAATGCGGCCTGGGGGTTTGCGGGGATTTTTAAAAAGCCTTGAAGATCATGGTGAGCTGAAGCGAGTCAAGGCCGAGGTGGATTGGCGCCACGAAGTTGGAGCGATTATGCATGAGGTAAATCGCCAAAAGGGCCCCGCCATTCTCTTCGAAAATGTGAAAGGGCACCACATTCCCCTCCTTGTGGGCGCGCTCACGACCATAAAAAGAATTGCCATTGCCCTTGGCCTGCCTCCGGAAACTCCAGCTCGTGAGATCATCCAGGAATATAAAGAGCGAGTGAAGCGACCCATTGACCCCACCATCGTTTCAAGTGGCCCCTGCAAGGAGAAGATCTACTATGGTAAGGACCTTAACCTTTATGCATTTCCAACTCCCTGGTGGCATGAGCTGGATGGAGGTAGATACATAGGAACCCTTCACTCCGTCGTCTGCAGAGACCCTGAGACAAATTGGCAAAATGCGGCGATCCACCGGGTGATGATCCATGACCGGCAGGCCTGCGGAATCTATTTTGCGCCCGGACAACATAATGCCATCATCTATTCCAAGTATGAGCAGATGGGGAAACCCATGCCCATTGCCATCGCCATTGGCCTTGATCCTGTTTGTTTAATGGCATCAGCCGCAGGCTTCCCGGCCTATGTGAATGAATGGGTAATGGCCGGGGCGTTGAAAAAATCCTCTTTAGAGCTTGTGAAGTGCGAGACCGCTGATCTTTATGTTCCAGCGGATGCTGAGATCGTCATTGAGGGTGAGGTGCCCATCGGAGAGAAGCGGGATGAGGGACCGTTCGGAGAGCATCCTGGCTATTTTGGCGGATTCGTGGTCCCCAGACCTGTAGTCAAGGTGAAATGTATCACCCACAGGGAAAATCTGATTTTCCAGGGAACCTATGAAGGCATGCCTCCTAATGAAGACCACATGATTACCTTTGTAAATCACAGTTCCCTGGCTTGGAAGATGTTTGAAGATATTGGTTTTATCGGTATTAAGGGCATAAATTTCCCTCCAGGGGCTGATCCCTGGCTTTCGGCAATCATTAGTCTTGAAAAAAGATATGAAGGGCATGGTATAGACGCATCCAGAGCACTTTTGGCGAGCAAGATCGGATTGTTCGTAAAGCATGTTGTGGTCGTGGATGAGGACATCGATATCTTCGACCTGGAGAATGTTCTATGGGCGATCAATACAAGATTCCAGGCTCGCCGGATCATCATTACGCACCTCGAGCATGGTTCCATGCTCGATCCATCCAAACCCTTGGAGTGGGGAGGGGTCACGGACAGGATGGTGATCGATGCCACCTGGCCTATGACCCATGAATTTCCTCCACGGGCGGAGTGGGGAGGATTGAGACACCCTCCAACGCTGAAGCCAAGCCAGGATTTACTTGATCGAGTGAGAGAGCGTTGGAAGGAATACGGAATTACCTAGGCGAGTTGCGAATGGGGCTACGCGAAAAGAAATGCCCCAAGGGTGCCATCACATGACTCATTCAAGGGGGCGGAGTACGCCCCAATCAAACATTTGAAGGAGGAACCAAATGAAAACGGCTTTAATTTCTCTTGCAGTTTTTACTCTAATAGCCGCCGGGACCGCGGCCGGAGCCCCAATCAAACCTCTCATTCAGCCAGTTTCCTTGAAGATACAGACCCCTCCGGCGGTCACGGCCACTTATCCAGCCGCGGTATTCATAGCTGAAATCATTAAAAAGAATTTACCTTCAGGATCGACCGTTCTGACTATTCCAGCCCCAGGAATTGAACTGGTGGTCAGTGGAAAAGCAGACCTTTATATCAGTACTCATGCTTTTATGCAAATGGGCGCCCTCCGGGGAGACTCCAGGCTTGGTTTCAAGCAATCCTATCCGGGAACAAGAGCCATCGCTCAACTGGCGGACAAGGAGCAACTGGGTGTCTTCCAGTTTGTGGTCACGAAAGACACGGACTTAAGGTCATTGGATGATGTAAAAGCGAAGATGTATCCTTTGCGCCTTGCCACGAGTGTCCATAGGTCTATTGCTGAGGTAACGACCAAGACCGTGCTTTCATACTATGGCATTACTTATGGCAATATCCGCTCCTGGGGTGGAAGGGTGGACCACATTGGCTGGAGAGAAGCGGTGGATGCTGCGAAGGAGGGCAGAATCAATGCTCTGAGTGCCAATGCCCAGTATCCTTACCCATACTTTGTGGAGCTGGCAGTCAATAAACCCGTAACCCTTTTATCGCTGTCCAATGAAGTGATCGCCGAGCTGGAGAAGGACCTCCCCGGCTTGGAGCGGCACACAATTCCTGCTCCAGTTGTGAAGGATTATCGGGGGGTTGACAGGGATGTCCAGACAGTCGCTACAGGTTTTTTGATTGTGGTACGAGCAGGACTGCCCGATGAGGTTGTCTATGCCCTCACCAAGATTATCATAGAGAACTATAAGAGCATTGCCGAGCAATATGCCGGCCACAAATATTTCACTCCCCAAATCGCGGTAAGGCACCTATCAGGTTTCCCGCTCCATCCCATGGCTGAGCTTTACTATAAAGAAATGGGCATCTTAAAATGAAAGAGAGGAGGAGGAGGGCATCCACTTCTATACCACCTTGGGCCGGCAAAGGGGTCCTCATCGCCTTATCTTTGTTCCAGATTTATGTGGCCATCGTGGGTGTAATGACCCCTTTGGTTCAAAGATCCATCCATCTTTCTCTCGGCCTCTCGGCCGCCTTTCTGGTCTACAGCACTACGAAAAACCGAAAGCCAGGAACCTTCAGCCTTCTTCTGGCAATCTTATCCGCCTTGGTGGCCCTCTACCCCACGTTGAATTTCGAATTCATGACCAAACATGTCTGGCTCGTTGAACCACTCGGTGAGATGGATTTGACGGTTGGGGCCCTGTCGATCCTTCTCATTTTGGAGGCCTGCCGGCGATGTGCCGGCGTACCCTTTATGCTTTTATGCTCAGCCCTTGTCGCCTATCCCTGCCTCCCTCTTTTGATTGGACCGATCTTCGGCTTTCCCGGCTTTTCTCCTGTGGCCGTCATCGATTGGATGTACTTCACCTTGGAAGGAATCTTTGGAGTTTCTCTCGGTGTATCAACCACCGCCATCTTTCCCTTTATTCTTCTGGGAGCTTTCCTGGAGCGGGTGGGAATTACCGATTTTTTTGTCGATTTGGCGAAAGCCGCAGTAGGTTCCTTCAGGGGTGGGCCTGCGAAGATCTCCGTGATTTCCAGCGCCCTATTCGGGACCGTTTCTGGAAGCGCAGTAGCCAACGTGATGGTGGATGGACAATTCACCATACCCACCATGGTGAAGGCGGGGTATTCCTCGGAAACGGCTGCGGCCGTGGAAGCAGTGGCTTCGACCGGGGGTTACATCACCCCTCCGGTCATGGGAGCCGTGGCCTTTTTGATGGCTGAGATCATCGGGGTTTCCTACTGGACAATTGCTTTTTGTGCCGTCTTTCCCGCCCTGCTCTATTACTTGGCCCTCTTCCTTCAGGTGCACATGCGGGCCTGCACGCTAAATCTCGCAGGGATCCCGAAAGATCAGCTCCCGAGCCTAAAAATGGTCCTGAAAAAAATCTATTATCTTTTTCCCCTGGGACTTCTGGTTTATTTACTTTCGGTCGGGTATTCAATTTATACTTCCTGCGTTGCCGCTATCGCAGCTACCCTTCCGATTGGCTTTATCTTGAAGACCGAACGGATGACCCTTGGCGATGTCTTATCTGCCTTGGAATCCGGTGCCAAAAACTCTTTATTAATCATTGTGACGTGCGCTGCGGCGGGATTCATCTTGGGCTCCATGTCCCTAACAGGTCTTGCCGTCCTTCTCTGCAGCTTGATAATCAAATTTTCGATGGGAAGCTTGTTGGGAATCCTGGTGCTATCCATGTTCGTAAATATCCTCATGGGTATGGGGGTTGGCTCTCCCATCGCTTCTTACCTGGCTTTAGCCGGAACGACATTGCCCGCGGCCATCCAGCTCGGAGTGAACAAGATCGCCGCTCACATGTTTACCATTTATTTCGCCAATATTTCCTTTATTACACCGCCAGTGGCCATGGCGGTTTTTGCCGCAGCGGCCCTGGCTAAATCGAATATTTGGAGAACGGGGTGGATAGCCGTACGATTGGGTATAGCCGGTTTCGTCGTACCCTATATGTTTGTATTCGATCCGGCCCTCTTGCTCATCGGGTCCACGACGGCCATATTAAAAGCGGTGGCCATCGGGGTGCTTGCGGTAACCTCGTTAAGTATGGGGTTCGAAGGTTGGGTATTCACGAAAGCGAATAAGGTTCAAAGGGCATTAATGGTTGTCGGGGCCCTGTTCTTTATCATTCCCGGGATAGTGTCCGAAGTGATTGGCGGTATGCTGGTTACCTTTGCCGTCCTATTAAACCTTCACGCCGCAAGGAGAACAGCTGTTCTAGCTCCCCTAACAGGACGATCCGGAAGAACCTAGCGACGGGAACTGCGAGTTAGGGCACACTCATTTTTTAACTGAAAATAAGCCTCGCCTCTTTATCGCTCTGAAAGATGGCCATCGATCGAACGCCCCATTGAACTACGGGGTGGGGGTATCCCGGGACGATCACTCGCGATATTCTGGCCATATCGGCATGTTAATCATCGAAACCTAAACTGCTAATAAAAATCATTATTATGTCCCCAAAATACAAAGACTCCCTCACCCTGCTCTCTCCCCTTTCGAGGGAGGGCGGGATGAGGGGGAAAACCTTGGTAGGTCTCATCTTTTTGACTTCCCATAATTTTTGCCTTATAATCATCTGAAATTCAAAGACGGGGATATGGTGTCACAATACTGTTTAAGCCTAAGGTTTTTAACTATCCTTTTCATCCTGTTGCTCGCAGGCTGCGCAGCTCATCGGCCGGTTCTTTACCCGAATGCCCATCTGAAAAGGGTCGGTGAGGCCCATGCCCAAAAGGATATTGACGAGTGCTGCCGCCAGGCAGAGGCATATATCAAGGCTAACCCCGGAGCGAAAATCGCCGGAAGCACAGCGGCAGGGGGCGCGACAGGTGCGGTGGTCGGCGGAGCGATGGGATCAGTGACTGGCCATCTCGGAAGGGGGGCAGCTGTCGGCGCAGCCGGTGGCGCGGCAGGTGGGTTCATGCGCGGGCTGTTTCGGGCCTCCAAGCCATCTCCCGTATACAAGAATTTCGTAGACCGTTGCCTCCGAGAAAAGGGCTACGAACCGCTCGGCTGGGAGTGACCCTTTTCAATTTTTTCTGTAAAGCTTTTCGGAAAAATAAATTCAATTTATTTCTGTCCTACAATAAAAAATTGCCCCAAAATTTCTGGCGATTCAAATTTCCAGGCCTGATATCGGAAACCATTCCTTACCTGGTGACTTAGAGAGCGCTAAGGGTCACCAAGAAAAGAATCATCCGAGGGGTTGAAGAGGAGAGAGAAATAAATCTTTTGAGCTTCAGATTTCAACCCGAAAAAAGAACGGTGCGGTCATGATCACTCTTTCTATCATCGAGGAAAAGGACCGGAAGAAAATCCTGGAGGCGTCCTTCCGAGTTTTGGAGGAAACCGGGGTCCGGGTGGATCACCCGGAAATCTTCCAGAAGCTTTGCGAGGCAGGCTGCCGAGGTGACGAGGAGAAAAAACGGGTTTTCTTCCCTCGGGCCGTGGTGCAGCAAAAGTTGAACCTTTGTCCCCGATCGGCCAGTTTCGCCGACCGGAGGGGGGGAATAACCATCGCTGAACCCGGAGGCCCCTCAGTCTTCTGGACTGGAAATGCTTTGAACTTCAGCCGGGAAAAGGATTCCCATCCAATCACTGAAAAGGATTTCGCAGAATTCTGCCGCGTGGTGGATGCCCTGCCCTTCATTCAAGGGGTTGTCGGCACAAACCTTAGCGAGTATCCACCAGAAGCCAAGGACTTTGTGGGATTCCGGGTCATGATGGAAAACACTTCTAAACATCTTCGGCCCTGTATTTATACCCCCCAGGGAGCCACCATCATTGTGGAGATGGCCCAGGCCTACCTCGCGGAGATAGGAGGAGACCTGAGATCGCGCCCCATCGTGAGCACGGGCTACACCATCGTCTCGCCTTTGCACTGGACTAAGGAGGGTCTGGAAGTATACGCTCGAACCGCTGGGTACGGGATGCCAGTCATGATTAACTCGGAGTGCATCTCGGGCGCGACTTCCCCAGTTACTTTGGCCGGCACGCTGGTACTGGCCAATGCCGAAGCCCTTTCGGGGATCGTCATTAACCAAATCCTCGAGCCGGGAAGGCCTTGCATTTACAACCTTGGCTTCTCCCATGTCATGGACATGAAGACGGCTGAACCCACCACCGGCGCTCCGGAAAACGGGCTCCTCGGCGCGGCCGGTGCGGCCTTCGCTCGCGACCTGAATCTTCCGAGCGCGGCCTGGACCTGTAGCGATGCGGCCGGCGTCGATTCGCAGAGCGCCTTCGAGCGAGCAATCGTCGGTTTGGTTCAACTCTTGGGAGGAGCCAATATTATCTGGGGTGCGGGGAATTTGGAATTCACCCGGGCCATCTCAGCGGAACAAGCGGTGATTGACAATGAGATTATCGCTGCGGTCTTCCGAGTACAGCGTGGGATCGAGGTCAACGAAGAGAACCTGGCTGTGGGACTCATCCAGGAGATGCAGTCTCAGGCTAATTATATCGGTTCCGATTTTACCCTCAAGCACTTCCGCAAAGAGTTAACCTCCTTTAACTTGGTGAATCGGCACAGGCGCAGTGCCTGGGAGAGAAAAGGAGCCAAGTTCCTGGAAGAGGTGGCCAGAGAACAGGTGGAAAAAATTTTGCTGAAACCGCTGGCGGAGCGCACCGATGGGAAAGGTCTGGAAAAAGTTCGGGCCATCGAGAAGAGATGGTTGCAGCGGATCAGGAAATAACCTTATCAGCGACAGATCATCGGCCAGGGGGAACTAAGCTGTTTTGGTGGACGGGTGATAGCCAGCAAAAAGGAGAAGAAGGTGTCCCTAATTGAAAGATTGAAAACCTTGGTGATCGAGGGCAATCTTGAAGAAGCACCCAAGGTAACCCGGGAAGCCTGGCAAGCTGGAGCCAATCCCCAGCAGATTATCGACCAAGGACTGATCGCGGCCATGGAAGTGGTGGGGGAAAGATTTGCCTGCGGGGATCTCTATATCCCAGAGATGTTATTATCGGCGAGAACCATGGAGAGTTGCCTGAAGGCACTTCGTCCCCTGATCGTGGGTACGGAGATCAAGGCCAAGGCGGTTGTCGTCTTCGGAACCGTCCAGGGGGATGTGCACACCATCGGCAAAAATTTAGTGATTATGATGATGCAGGGGGCTGGGTTCGAAATACATGACCTGGGCACAGATGTGGCGCCTGAAAAATTTTACGAGGCCGTCCAAAGGCACAAACCTGATTTGTGTTGTATGTCCGCTCTCCTGACCACAACCCAAGGGGCTATGGGAAGGACGATTCAGTTGTTAAAGCAGAAAGGAATTCGGGAGGAGGTCAAGATTATGGTCGGGGGCGCTCCCGTCACGGAAGCTTTCAGTAAGGAGATCGGGGCGGATGGCTATGCCCCGGATGCAGGGTCTGCGGTCGAAAAGGCGAAAGGACTTCTGAATCTTCAATAGGTGGCCTGGCCCCATAATGACTCGCCCATCTCTTTTTCCTGAAACAAGAAATTATACACCCTATCGCCTCGGAGGACACTTGACAGAGTCCAGGAGGGTTCATATAATCTGGGAGAAGGGTGGGGGAGGGAGAAGAAAGGAGGAGAATTTGGGAAAGCAGACAAAAGTATTAGGGAAACCACGAATACTCTATCAGGAGGTGACGTTGAAATGAAAAGAAACAGATTTTGGATGATGCTTGGTAGCTTCGGCTTAATCCTGACATTGTTATTATCTCTTCTGGGGGGCTACGCCGAAGCACAGGCCCAGAAACCAGGGCCAAAGATTACCTGGATATTTGCCACAAACCCCGGACCGGGCGCCAACAGCTGGTCATTCCACCCCTATCCACGTTTTCAAAAGCTGCTGGAGCAAAGGTCTGGAGGACGGCTCATCCTTGACACAAAGGTGGCGCTGTATCCACCGAATGAAGTGGTGCATGCTGTAATTGCCGGACGCGTCGAGATGGGCTGGGAGAGGATTCCTTGGCTCGCCGGCACATTCCCTCTTTGGGATGTCTGTCTTCCCTTCTTGTGGGATAGCATCTTTGAATATGAGGCATTTCTGAATGACCCCAGGACGGTGGAGATGGACAAGAAGACCTACGGCGAGAAAGGGCTGGTAAAAATTGCTGACATTTGTGTTGAAGCTCTCGATACCATATGGGCCAAAAGGCCATTTGCCACCGTGGCTGATTTTAAGGGGGTCAAAATCAGAACGGCTGGTTTAATACCAACCCTTGCCCTGAAGCTTATGGGTGCCTCACCCTTAACCATCCCCACCGCGGAAATAATGGAAGCCATGAAAAGGGGTACGGTGGATGCCATCCAGACCAACCGGGGCTGGGGCTTGGGCTTCGGGCTGCCCGATGTCTGCACCCACGTAAGCTTCTGGAGGGTCCAATCGGTATTCAGCGGCATGCTGATCGTAAACAAAGCCAAATTTGATGCCTTGCCACCTGACCTGCAAAAAATCCTTCTGGATACCGGCAGAGAGATGCAGGGGCAAACCATGTATGCGTCTAAGATTGATGAATATCAGTCAGATGTCGGCATAAAAGTCAGCCGGCTGAAAGCGATTCAACCGGAGCCGGCAGAAATTAACAAGGCGAGAGAACTCGCCAGGCCCGTCATCGACGAGTGGCTTAAACGTGCCGGTCCGCATGGAAAAGAGGTTTTAGCTATCGCTGGCGAATATGCCGGTGGCGCCAAGGTTATGCTCAAGAAATAACGCCCCTTCGGAGCAAAGTTTTTTTGGCCATGAAGCCAGTAGGTTCCATCATAGAGAGAGTAGCGGATATTAGCGGCTACTTCTCTGGGTGGCTGGTGCCGCTCATGATGATCCTGATTGCCGTGGAAGTATTCATGAGGTATGTGCTGCACCAGCCACTCATGGTAGCCGATGAGTTCAGCGCTTATATGCTCGTTGCCCTCTCCTACCTCGGCCTGGCTTATACCTGGAAGCAAGGCGGGCATGTTCGTATCAGCCTGCTGGTGAGCCGGCTCCCCTCCAAAATATCCAGCCGGATAAGGCTCATAGCCCTGATATTGATTTTAATCTTCATGATCGAGCTAGACCGGGCGGGCTACAAAATGATCGTGTATGCGCTCAAAATTAATCTGAGATCGCAGACCTTTTTTACCTTCCCTTTGTTTTGGCCCCAACTAACGGTATTTATCGGTTTTATCCTGCTTACTTTGCTTCTTTTTGTTGAGATTGCCCGAGCCATTCTCAAGATTCGGGCAGGTGAAAGAGTGGAGGCATAATCAAGTGAGTCTGGAATTCATGTCCCTCATCCTTCTGGGCGGCCTGGTTTTTCTTTTAGCTTTTGGGGTTGAAATCGGACCGGCAATGGGGATCGTGGCTGGACTCGGACTGCTCCTCTTTGTTCATCAGCCTTTAGACTACTTTGCCCGTTGCGCCTTTGAGATTATGAACTCCTTCACCTTTACGGCCATCCCGCTCTTTGTCTTTATGGGGGCCATATATGCCAACACTGGCACGGTCAGCTCCCTCTTCCGGGGAGCTGAGAAAATTTTTGGGAATATACCCGGAAGTCTGGCCTCAGCCATGATCGTGGCCAACGCCATCTTTGGGGCCATCTCTGGCTCGAGCCTTGCCGCGGCAGCTACTTTCGGCAAGATCTGCTTTCCCGAGATGGAAAAGGCGGGCTATGATTCCAAGCTATCCCTCGGCGCCATAGCCATTTCTGGAACATTAAGCGTTCTCATTCCACCCAGCCTCATCATGATTGTCTACGGTGGTTGGCAGGATGTCTCCGTGGCCCGGCTCTTCGCCGGAGGTGTGATACCCGGAATCATATTGTCCATATTTTTTATAATCACCGTTACCATATTAGTGATACGCAATCCCAAACTGGCGCCAAGAACAACAACAAAATTCACCAGAGGAGAAAAACTAAAGGTTTTTTTGGATCTACTTCCTTTTGCGATAGTAATAGCCCTCGTATTGGGCACAATCTTTAGCGGTATTATGACCCCTACTGAGGCGGCATCCTTAGGGGCTCTCCTTAGCATCATTCTCGCCCTCATTTATCGCCAAATGACCTTCCGGGCGCTCAAGGAGAGCATGATGACAGCCGTAAACATATCTGCCATGATTGCCTTTGTTCTGTTTACGGCAAGGATGTTAGGACAAGTCTTTCAATATATCGGTCTTACCGAAGCCTTTTCTGTATTTATGATGGGCTTGCCCCTGGGCAAATACAGTATATTCGCTATCATCTGCATCATGTATATTATCCTCGGGTGTTTCTTTGACGCA
>JACRCA010000097.1 GCA_016234425.1 Deltaproteobacteria bacterium
AAAGTTTGACTTTCGGCGAAGTGAATGAGCGGGCGAATCGTTTGGCCAATGGCTTGGGTGAATTAGGGCTAAAGCCCGGCGCCAGAATAGCAACCCTGGGCCGCAATTCCTTAAATTTCGCCGAAATCCTCTTTGGCTTGATCAAAGGTTGCTTTGTCCAATTGTTCTTGAATCCGAGATTGCTTCCTGCCGACTTGGCTTTCCAGATCAACGACTCGGAGATTTCGGCTATCATTGTTGAGCAATACTATGCGGAAGTCATCGATTCCATTCGGGAGCAGGTGAAGACGGTTAAGCATTTTATATGCTTCCATGGAACGCATCCGCGCATGGTCGATTACGAAAAACTCCTGTCCTCGGCCAGTGCAAAAGAACCAGAAACCGAGCTCAATCTGGATGATTTGGGTGAGATCCACTATACCGGAGGAACCACAGGCGCCCCCAAGGGAGTTCTGCTGCCTTACCGGAACCGTTTCGCTGTCGCCCGGAACATCCTCCTCGATGGTTTCACAGACCTGAACTCCAGTGATCGCTTTATGGCCCTCCAACCCCTGTACCACGGTGCAGGATGGTTCTTGTTGCCTGCCTGGATAAGGGGGGCAACCCATTATATCGTCCCCCGTTATGACCCTGAAATCGCCTTGGAGGTCATCGAGAAGCATCGGATTACCACCATTAAGACCATTCCGACGGTTTTGATAAGACTAATCGATTCTCCGGATATCAAGAAACGTGATCTGAGCAGCATCCGGACCATTTTCTATGGGGCAGAGCCGATGCTGGTGAACAGGCTGAAAGAGGCTTATGAGATTTTGGGGCCTGTATTTGTGCAGGGTTATGGACAAATGGAGGCGGCCGCTTCCATAAGTATATTAAAGAAAGAGGATCATTTCTTTGGTGATCCCAAGAGGGAAAAGGTTTTAAGTTCGGTAGGCCGAGCCATGACTTTCGTGCAGGTAAAAATTATAGACGAGGAGGGCAAGGAGCTGCCGCCGGGTGAGATTGGAGAGGTTGTGGTCACCGGCGACCACATTATGATTGGTTATTTAAACCGTCCAGAGGCCACTGCGGAGAAAAAGCGGGATGGCTGGATCTACACCGGCGACCTGGGGACCATCGATGAAGAAGGATACATCTATTTGACTGGGGGCCGCAAAAGCGAGATGATCATCTCAGGGGGATTGAACATCTACCCCCATGAAGTTGAACAGGTACTCTGCCAGCATCCCGCCGTTCGGGAAGCAGCCGTCATCGGTGTTGCGGATCTGAAATGGGGCGAAGCCGTCAAAGCCTGTGTTGTCCTTAAAGAAGGGCAAAAGGTTAGTGAGCAGGAGTTGATTGATTTCTGCAAAAAGGGATTGATAAGTTATAAGTGTCCAAGGTTCGTTCATTTCATCGGCGAACTGCCGCGCACGGGCGCTGGGAAAGTTTCTTACGGAGATCTCAGAAAGAGATACCGAAAATAAACGAGCATGTCGCGGGAGGGGAGGAATTATCCCAGCAAAGGGTATCCTCTAATTGCAATCTCTGGGTGTCCATGGAGAATTTGGGCTTGGCAGCGGCACCCGGGGCATCACCAAACTCCTTTTGGATGCTGGGGAAAGGAGGAGACAGCAGGACAGAAAATTCATAAATAATTAAAGCGAAGAGATCTGCCCTTGGGCAGGGGAATAAATATCACTTAATTTAAAGAAAGGAGATAGGCCAATGAAAAAAACTCTCTACATTTTATTGGTTGCGGGGTGCATGGGGTTGCTGTTGGTTACCTCTGGGCCGGCGCTGGCGCAAGCTGAAAAGCCCATCGTCTTAAGAACGGCCGATTTCTATCCTCCCAACCACCCCATTGAGTTGATGTTTAAGAAACATTTCATGACCCCTGTAGAACAACGATCTAAAGGTCGTATTAAGTTCGATTATTATGGGAATGAGGCCCTTCTAAAAAACTTTGATATATCTCCCGGGATTATGAGTGGAATTGCTGACGTGGGAAATACGATCTCCTCTTACCGGATATGGCCGGTAGGCTCCTTCATGTATCTTCCCGGAGCCTTCTCAGATCAGGAGGTTGTAAAATTTGCCAGGGCCAGCTGGCCGGTATACAATAAATTTTTGGGCCGCCTGGCTGAACCCCAGGGGTTGAAATTTCTTATGGGACCCTGTACCAGCAATTATCAAATTGCCGGTCGGGGAGCCGGAAAAAAGACGGCTGACCTGGGGGGAATCAAGATCCGTACTTCTGGTACTGTTCTTCCCCACTGCATAAAGGCCTTAGGGGGCACACCGGTAGGCATGTCCATCACCGAAGCCTACGATGCCATGGAGAAAGGGGTGCTGCAGGGCATATCTCTGGCCATACCGAGTTATAAGGCTTACCAGTTTCAGGAGCTGTTGAAATGGGCCATTATCAATGTAGACCTTGGTTCGGCCATCATTTCCTACGGCATAAGTCTCAAGAAATTTAACTCTTTACCTCCAGACCTGCAAAAGATCTTGGTGGATGTAGGCAACGAGGCTACCGATGTAGGTACGGAAACCTACTACGAAGATGTGAAAAAGGATCTGGCTGATTGGAAAGCCAGGGGCGTTGAACTCATAACCTGGTCGGCAAAAGATAAAGATCGAGAAAATGCCTTATTAAAGGATACATGGGTAAAGTGGATCACCGACGAAGAAAAACGTTACCGGCCTTTGAGACAAATGTTAACCGAATGGAGTGATAATTTAGACAAGGAGGGGATCCCGCTTTCCCGGCACTTTAAGGACGCGATCAAGGGAAAATAAATGATCAGGAGATTTGGGATGCCTACGAAGAGATTCTTGACGTCCCTAAAATTCATTGACCGGGCAGCATACTGGGGTGCCTATATTGGAGCGTGGGCGGCCATGTTCCTGATGGCGCTCACCTTCTTCGATGTGTGGGGCCGCTATTTATTCTCCAGCCCGCTACCGGCCGTTTACGAGGCGTCCGAAACCGTCCTGATTCCCGTTCTGGTCTATTTCTCAATGGCCAGAGGGAATCACATAACCATAGATTGGGTGGTGGGAAGGTTGTCCGGAAGGCCCCTTTTTAGGGTAGAGATGATTCGTCATCTCATTTCGATAATATTTGTCCTCCTGCTATTCGCCGGTTCTATGATGTCCGCCCGGAAGGCCTTTGAGCAGGATTTGCAATCAGAGGCCATTATCACTTTTCCCATTTGGCCGGCCTACTGGGTGGTGGCTGGAGGACTCGGGCTTCTGACGCTGGTCCGAATCGTGCTGCTCATAAAACGGATTTGGGGAGAGGGAAAATGATAGAGCTCGCTATTGTCGTTTCCAGCGTAACCATGCTGGGGTTCTTATTGCTGGGGGTACCCGTTGCTTTCAGCCTCGGTATAGCTGGCGTTCTGGGTTTCTGGATAGGCTATGGGAGCGAGATGATGTGGGGATATCTGGCCCTCGTTCCTTACCGCCAAGCCGCCCACTATACTCTGGGAGTCCTGCCACTCTTTATTCTGATGGGGCGGTTCGCCTTTGAAGGCAAGTTCTCGAAGGCTCTGTACGATCTGGGATATAGCATGTTCGGCCGTTACGTAAGAGGTGGGCTGGCCATTGGGACGATTTCCGGACAGGCTGTTTTTGCGGCCTGTACCGGCTCCAGCTCCGCCACTGCCGCTGCTTTTGCCCCGATTGCCCACCCGGAGATGGTCCGCTATGGCTATGACAAAAGGCTGAGTTTGGGCACGCTCGCCGCGGGGGGAACCCTGGGGATCCTCATCCCTCCCAGCGTTACGTTTATCATCTATGCGATGCTCACCGGTAATTCGATAAGCGCCCTGTTCATTGCCGGGGTCTTTCCGGGCATCATGCTCGCTGCGTTGTACGCATCGGTGGTCTGGGTTTGGGCTAAGATCAACCCCAAGGTGGCCCCTTTGAGACCTGAAGGGGAGACCAGTAATGAGCAATCTATTTCGTTTATTTCTGCCCTGAAGGGAACATGGGCGATATTAGTAACCTTCATTGTCGTTCTGGGAGGTATTTGGGGAGGCCTGTTTACCGCCTATGAAGCGGGGGCGATCGGGGCAGCCTGCACTTTGATACTGGCGATCATCTATCGGATGAAATACACCGGTTTTACCAAAGCGATCGTCGATTCGATGGAGACGACGGCTATGGTTTTCATGCTGGTGACCTGTGCCTTTATTTTTGGTTATTTTTTCAGTCTGGCCAAGGTTCCTCAGGCTTTTGTAGAGCTAGTAAAGACCCTGGGTTTAGGGAAGTGGGGATTGTTGGCGATCATTACCATTATCTATTTTATTCTTGGGTGTGTCATGGATCAAATTGCCATCCAGTGCCTGACGATTCCGATTACCTATCCCATGATGACAGCGGTCGGCTGGGACCCGATATGGTATGGTGTCTATGTCGTTCTGACAACAGAAATCGGCCTAATGACCCCTCCTTTGGGATTGAATTGTTTTGTCCTGTCCGGGGTAACCGGTGAACCTCTCTCCAGGGTGTTTGCCGGCGTATGGGGATTCATCGGGGTCGCTCTCCTGGCCATTCTTATAATATCGCTTTTCCCCCAGATTGCTCTGTTTTTGCCCATGACCATGAAGGGCCAGTAAGACGACGATTG
>JACRCA010000099.1 GCA_016234425.1 Deltaproteobacteria bacterium
GACCATTCCATTAGGTCGATTAGGAACTCCAGAAGAAGTGGCCTCAGT
The DNA here is from genome assembly GCA_016234425.1 of Deltaproteobacteria bacterium. Lineage (GTDB taxonomy): Bacteria > Desulfobacterota > SM23-61 > SM23-61 > SM23-61 > JACRCA01. Next base: position 49 of record JACRCA010000099.1, read on the forward strand.
GGTTGTTTTCCTTACCTCTGAAGAATCGAGTTACATTACAGGGATTACGATTGATGTGAGTGGGGGAAGGTATCTTCGATAGTCGCTCCTTTGGAAAGTGAATCCGGAGGAACATACCAGTATAGGAGTAAACCCCGTTAGAAATGACGGGGCTTTTACCCCACCCTTTCTATAAGGAATGAAATTTCCATCTATGTCATCCCCGCCATTTACCCCGTAGGATGTTTACTATCCAACGGGGTAAATGGCGGGGCTTTCTAACGGGGTAAATCTTGGTTTCCATTAAAAGGGTATTACTTCCACAACCCATTGAAAAAGAAGCCATCTCTCTCCTTGAGGCTACAAATTTTAAAATCGTGCTTGCTCCGGACAAAAGGCCCGAGACTATAGCTCCTTTATTGAAAGGGGTTCAGGCAGTGATCTTGAGAACAGGGATCATTTTCAGTAGGGAATTGATGAACCATGCAGACGATCTCTGGGTCATCTCCCGAACAGGTGCAGGTGTAGATAATGTGGATGTGCCCGCAGCTACGGAGATGGGAATACTCGTCACTTGTATCCCTGGGGCCAATACCAATTCAGTAGTCGAGCATGCCTTAGCCTTAATCTTCGCACTTGCGAAATATCTTCCACTCATGGACCGGGAGGTTCGCAAGGATAATTTCGACATCCGTTTCAAAAACCTTCCACGTGACCTGAGGGGGAAGACCTTAGGTGTCATAGGCCTTGGAAGGATCGGTTCTGAGCTTGCCCGAATCTGTTACCAGGCATTCGGCATGAGTATCCTTGGACATGATCCTTATGTAACATCAGAGGCAAAGGCTATATTTCAAGGTTGGGTTGAATTTTGTGATATGGAAAGGCTATTTCGTGAATCGGATGTCATTTCCATAAATATCCCACTTTTGCCAAGCACCCAAAAACTGATCGGTGCTCGGGAATTCGGATGGATGAAGGCCGATGCTTTCTTAATCAATACGTCGCGAGGAGGGGTGCTGGATGAGGAAGCACTGATTCAGTACCTCAGAGAAAAAAGAATCGCTGGAGCTGGTCTTGATGTATTTACTCAAGAACCACTGGAGAAAGACAACCCTCTAAAGGAGCTGGACAATGTGATTCTTACGCCTCACACTGCTGCCCTGACCCGGGAATGTGTCATAAGGCTGGCTATGGAAGCAACCAAGGCCATCATCGACGTTCTCCATGGGAAGAGGCCAGAAGGTATTGTGAACCCTGAGGTCTTGACTCAACCTCGCTGGCAGGGATTTCTCAAGGGGTAGAAGGAGGTGAAAAAATTCCACTTTATAATGAAATGAAATCGAATGATATTCAGGTATTAAGTAGTAAGGAGCGATCCTGATCTACATTCAATGAGAGGAGGAAAAAGAGATGTGTAGACAATTAGGGAAAGAAGGATTGGTTGGTGTTGTTTTGATGATGCTTTTAGTCTTTTGTTCTACGATTGTCCAGGCCCAGGATTATCCAACTAAACCTGTGACCCTAGTGATCCCAGTGGGTGCTGGAGGTTCTCATGATTTGACGGCCCGTGCCGTTACCAGTGTGGCAGTAGATTATTTAGGACAACCTATTATCATTCAGCTAAAACCCGGCGGAGGTGGAGCTATCGGCTCCGAATTAGTGGCCAAGGCTGTACCCGATGGCTATACCCTGCTATTTGGAGGTCCTGGATGGAGTACTACCCTTCCGGCTGTCGAAGGCCGTTCAAAAGGCCCGGACGATTTGGCGGCGGTTTGCCGGATCAACTACAGCCCTACAATTATCGTTACCCGAGCTGATGCTCCGTTCAAAACCTTCAAGGAAATGATAGAGTGGGCTAAGGTCAACCCTGGCAAACTGATCTTCGGAAACACAGGCCCCTGGGGGGCTGTCGACATGCCGTGGAAAATGATTATGAAGGAAACTGGCATTACAACTAAGGTCGTCCCATACGATGGGGGCGGACCAGCTTTGATGGCTATTCTGGGTGGCCACGTTGATGTCTCCGGTGGCTTTACCGCGGTCTTTCTGCCTCACATCAAAACGGGAAAGCTTCGGGCCCTCGCCGTCATGGATAACAAGCGCGATCTTGATTTGCCCGATGTGCCCACGGCTAAAGAGGAAAGTGTGAATGTGGTGTACCTTATGTGGCGGGGGGTCTTGGCCCCTAAAGGGGCATCCCGGCCGATCATTGATAAGTTGGCCTTAGCTTTCAAGAAGATGACTGAAGACAAGTCAGTCATAAGCATGATCCAACGTTTTGGCGATGACATCCATTACCTGGGCCCTGATGAATTTACCAAGGTATGGCGGGAAGAGTATGAAGCTCATAAGGAGCTCGGTAAGATATTTAAGAAATAGCCATCCGCCGAGGAAGACGGTATGCGGAAGCTTGGAGACATATTTGCAAGCATTTTTTTTATATGCGTTGGGATTGGGTTTATGATTGGCGCAATCGGATTGCGAGTGGGCAAACCTACCGAACCTCAACCTGGCTTTTTCCCGTTCCTGGGAGGAATTATCCTTGTCCTTCTTTCCGGGATACTC
>JACRCA010000095.1 GCA_016234425.1 Deltaproteobacteria bacterium
AGGAAGTTGGGATTGCTCCGAGAGAGGATGATCTGGGGGCCTTTAGGGGTCTTGCGTACATCCAGAACATAAGCTCGAATGCGATCTCCTGGCTTATAAGTCTCCCGGGGAACCAATTCCTGTTGGGGAATCACCGCTTCTGCTCTTCCCAGATTGACAATGATAGATCCTCGCTCGAAGCGTTGTACAGTCCCCGAAATGATCTCTCCCCTGCGGTCTTTGAAGTCCTCAAAAATATTCTCCCGTTCCGCATCTTTGACCCTTTGAATGATCACTTGCTTGGCTGTCTGGGCCGCGATTCTACCGAATTCTGCAAGGTCGATTTTTGTACCCAGGCTATCCCCGATTTCCACATCGGCATCTAATTCCTTGGCCTCTTCCAAGGGAATCTCGGAGGGAGGATTTTTTATAGTCTTAACCACGGTTTTGAACTGAAAAAGTTCGATCTCTCCGGCTTCCTCGTTATACTTGGCCTCGATCTCTTGCTTGGGACCGAACTTTTTCCTGGCAGCAGCAAGCAGGGCCTGTTCTAATGCCTCGATCAAGATCTTTTTGTCGATCCCTTTATCTTTTCCCACCTGGTCGATGATGCGACTCAAATCCGAAATCATCTCTTCATCCCCTTGCTTAAAACTCGATTTCCAAGTTGGCCTTAGCGATGCTTTGGAGGAGAATCTCAAAGATTCGCCCGTCCACTTCCAGACGCACTTTTCCCCCTTCCAAACCCAGAAGAGTACCCTTGAAATTCCTCCGGCCCTCTACGGGCTCAAATGTTTTTACTTTAACCAGACGGTTTCGGTACTTGTCAAAATCCTCCGGCTTTCTTAACGGGCGGGTTAGGCCAGGGGAGGAGACCTCCAAGACGTAGGGATTTGTTATCAGATTGCGCACTTCCAGAACAGCACCCAGCTCACCGCTCACCTCAGCGCAATCCGCCACTGTGATTCCCTCCTCCCGATCGATGTAGAACCGCAGTACCCAGCCTTGGGCTTCTTTTTGGTATTCCAGATCCACTAATTCCAATCCCTGTGATTGCAGGATCGGGAGAGTGGCCTGGCGTACTTCTTGAAGGAGCTGATCAAATTTCACGGATTTCTTCCCTTCATAAAGAAAAAAAAATGGGCCCTGGAGCCCACCTTTTTCAAGCAGACTTCTCCAACAACAGCTTCTCTCCCCTATCCGTAATTCATCCCACGCTCTTAGAAATTACTTAATCTCTGGAGCGGGCGACCAGATTCGAACTGGCGACGTCAAGCTTGGGAAGCTTGCATTCTACCCCTGAATTACGCCCGCCTTTTTGATTATATTAGCTAAACCGTCTTGATCTGTCAAGGTTTTTTAGAAATTCCCAGGCCTGTTCCCGGGTCTGAACCTTGCCAGTCGCCTCTGCCTCCCGAAGTTGAGCCAGGAGCCTCCCCACCACTTCCCCCTGGGGCAGCCCCAAGATTTCCATGATCTCCTTTCCATCAAGCAACGGCTGCGGCATCTTCTTGGAGAACTCTTCAAAGTAATAGCGCAAAAGTCCATCAGCTACTTCCTTTATACCTTTAAGGTCGTTGGGGAGCTGGGGGAACAGAGGTCTTTCCAGTGGAATTTTTCTCGAAGCTAGCCCGTCGGCCAATGCCAAGAAAATGGCGTCGATCCCTTCTTTCCCCAGATCTCGGAAGAAGCGATATTTTGCCCTGGGGGTTACCTCTTCTATTTTGGATAGACTTAAGATACGCATGTGGTGGCGGGTCAGGAGGGATATGATCCCGATGGATTTCCGGCTGAGCTTCATTCTGCGGGCGATGAGAATGTTTATTTCTTGGCCTTTTTGGTCGTGGTCCAGGAACCGGACGGACTTCTCTTCTGGCCCGACATCCCGTGTTTCCGGCTTTCCTGAGTCATGGAAAAAGGCTACAAACTTAAAGAGTGCTCTTCGGGATACCCCCTCTTCGACCATCTCGCAAAAATATTGATCCAGGAAATTCGCGTAAGCCGGGTATAATTCACGGAGGTGCTCCAAGAGGAATTCTGCCGTCTCCACCGTCTTGAAGGCATGCTCCAGGAGAGGGAAATCGTGATGGATCCCCTGGTCAAGGCCTTCCCATCCTTTAGTTTCCGGGAAGATTCCCCCCAGAAGCCCAGACTGGTGAAGATTCTGGAGGAATTGGTCCGCTCGGCTTTCATTCAAAGCTGCAAAGAACTCACCCCGAATCCGCTCCCACGCCGAGCGGAGAATAAGCTCTTTATTTCTCTCGATCATCCTGAGAGTTTCTTCTTCGAGCGAAAACCCGAGAGAGGAGGCGAAGCGGAAGGCCCGGAGCATCCGCAGAGGGTCCTGGCGCAGGGATTCTTCCGAATTTGTTCGGAGAATCCTCCTGCGAAGGTCAGAAAATGCCTGCAGAGGGTCGAGGGGGGATAGAGCAGCGGAACAAAAAATTTCCTTCAGGTTGATGGCCATGGAGTTGATGGTGAAATCCCTCTGCCTTAAATCATCCCCAATGGTCCCACCTTGCATCGAAGAAAAATCAACTTCGGTTTTTCTTTTCCCCTTTTTGATGACCACGCGCCAGGTTCCGCCGGACTCGTCCAAAGGGAAAACATGCCCTCCCATCTCTTTGGCCAGCTTATGGGCCAGGCCGCTGACCTCTCCTGCGGCTACAAAGTCGAAGTCTTTCCCCCAAGGTTTTTCCAAAAAAATATCCCTGACCGCTCCCCCAACAAGGTAAACCCCTCCACCACGCTCTTGAGACAGACGGTGTACCACCTGAAGGATTTTAGATTTCTTTAAGAGATTTTTTTCCATTGCCTATCCGGGGGGAAAAACCGATTTTGCCAATTCCTAACCTTGATTGGCACAGAAAAAACTCCCATTAGAATAACCTCCTCATTTGTGATGTCTATTATCGGGGCGCTGCGTTTATGCCGCAGAACAGCATGGCGGCCTATTGTTCTAGGCCAAAAGAAGTGCGAGAGCATCTGGATGTTAATCTTTTAGCCTGTGTTAGGCGCAGTTGGATGTATCATATCTCTCGGAGGAACCAGTACCGTTTCAAAGCGAATACACTGGCACAAGAATTTCTCGTTTAGCCTTTCGACGTCCGCGAACGGTCTCTTCGATGGTCTTGAGCACGTTCGCTGCGTAGTAACGCGTGCCGCACTTTGTACAGACGCCAGCAGGCACGTTCTCAATGACCACATATTTTCCTTTGACCTTGCGAGAAAGACTAACCTTTTTCTCGACGATGAGTCCTTCACAATATTCACAACGTTCACCTTGCCAGAATTCCATTACAGTTCCTCCTTCTCTCATCTCTTTGGTCGATCCTCGTAAACCGTTATGACACGAACCTTCCCTGCTCGAGTTATACGGCACACAACACCAATTGGACGCCTATCCAGTGCCCAGCCAACCACCTCATATTTGCCTTCCCGCGGCCAAGTTCGACGAATCCTGCCTGTTAAGATGCCATTTTCCACATCGTAGATATCGAAATTATCAGCCATTGCTTCGTCATCCGCATGCTCGGTGAGGTAATAGAGGCCGTTTCGGACAAGCTCCTGAATTTGTTTAATCTTGCTCAATTGAAACCCCCGTCAAACTCATCAACCTTAGCCCAATCCAATTGCGTATAACGTTCAAGGCTAAAAGAAGGGCGACAGCATTTGGATGTCAATCTTTTAGCCTGTTGTTATGCGCTGTTGGTCGCTGTTGCTTATTGGTCGGGGAATTAAGTCCTTTCAGCAAAATCAAACACAGGGACCTTAATGATTTTCGCAGGCTTAACATCATCCTTCGCAAATCTCAGCAATTGATCCGTTACTTCGGGCGAATAGGTCTTTTCTCCGCATTTCGTGCAAACCTCTGCCGGAACATTCTCCACAAAGAGGTATTTATCATTTTCTTCATAACTGAATGTTACCATTTTGCTCTCTACAGTGCCTCCGCAAAACACACACTTCATCTTAGATCACCTCCTGGTTTTCCAGTCAACCCACTCTTCGGGATCTGGTTCATAAGTTGTAATCACGACAACTTCAGGTGGATGCGATACCTGGACATGCAAATTTCTTCCTTTTCGCGTCTTGCCATAAATAAGACAGCTTGGGGAATACTTATCATCAGGATATTCTTCAATAATCTCCCCGCCTAATAAAGCTTCTTCAACCTCATGTCGGTTGATGGACTTTTTAATCATCCTTTTCACTGCATGATCTGAAAAGCGATATTCACCTTTTTTTATTTTATCCTGAATGCCCTCTATTGTCATCTCAGTCTTGCCTTATGTCTTTCAAAAGACCAATGGCGCCTAATGTTCAAGGCTAAAAGAAGTGCGAAGCATTTGGATGGAAGTTGTTTAGCCTATGTTAGCCGATGTCCTCAGAATGTTATCGTCTTTCTCGCTCCCAGAGAGCCAACAGATCACGTGCACCATGGATAAATCCAACAATATATACAGTTCGCCCAGTTACCTGATAGATAAGACGATAACTCCTTACGAAAAGCTCGCGGATACTTGGATCAC
>JACRCA010000100.1 GCA_016234425.1 Deltaproteobacteria bacterium
GAAAAGGGGTAACCGTTTTCGTCACTACCCATGACATGGATGAAGCAGAGTACTGCGACCGGCTGGCTTTGATCGACCAGGGCAGGATCGTTGCCCTGGGTACTCCGGCGGAGTTGAAGATGCAGCACATGCCCGAGGATGTCTGGGAACTGGAAACCGATCAGCTGGATGATTCCCTCATCTTCCTCAAAGAAAAAATCGGGGCCATTCAGGAATTGCCCATCCGCGAGGTAGCCGTCTTCGGGAACACTCTGCATATCCTGGCCAAAAAGGGGGAAGATCTCTCATTCTTCATCCCTTCCATCCTTGCGGGCCACGGCCTTACCACCAAGCGCCTGGAGAAAATCGAACCGTCATTAGAAGATGTATTTGTTTCATTAGTCGAAGCTCGTAGGGGCACTTCATGAATTGCCACTACGGATTTCCTGAGAGAGTGGCGAAATATGACAACTACCCAGGGTAGAAAGGCCCGTCGTTCCTTGCGGCTCCGAGAATATGATTATAATCAACCGGGGGCATATTTTATAACAATTTGCACGCAGAGCCGGCAATGCTTATTGGGGGAAATTATTGTCGGAAATTATGAGACGTCGGAATATGCTATTACCAAAAATAATCGGCTTTTTCAAAATGAATAGCGCCAAAAAGATTAACATCTTACAGGCTACTCCGGCTACCCATGTATGGCAACGCAATTATTACGAGCACATTATCCGTGATGAAACAGATCTGAACCAGATTCGGGAATACATTGAAAATAACCCTGCCAAATGGTTGGAGGATGAAAACCATCCGGACAATATAAAAAAATCTCAAAAGTAATCTGGGCGACCGACCGGTCGTCCCCCCAGGGTAATATGAAACTCATCCGCCTCAAAGCCATTGCCCTCAAAGAATTCGTCCAGATCGCCCGCGACCCGAGAAGCCTGGCTCTGGCCGTCTCCATTCCAGTGCTCCTCCTTCTTCTGTTCGGTTACGCCCTCACACTGGATGTGGATAATATCCCTACCGTAGTCTATGACTTAGACCACACTCCCAGGAGCCGCGACCTCATCGACCACTTCCTGCAATCCAAGTATTTCCAGCTCAAAGCCACCGCCCGTAATTATACCCATCTCCAGGAGATGCTGGACAACGGGGAGGCTCTCATGGGCCTGGTCATCCCCGCGAATTTCTCCCGCGACCTGGAATTGAACCGCGCAGCCACAATCCAGGTTCTCATGGATGGGACGGATGCCAACACCGCCACCATCGCCCTGGGATACGCTTCGGCCATCACCCTCCTCTACTCGCAAGAGCTTCTGCAACACAAAATGAATCAGCTCGGGGTGGGAAAAATTTCTCCCCCCATCGAGCCTCGAATCCGCATCTGGTTCAACCCCGACTTAGAATCGAAAAATTTTATCGTCCCCGGCCTGATCGCCGTGATCATGGCCATCCTGGCTGCCATTCTCACATCTGGAACCATCTCCCGGGAGTGGGAGAGAGGGGCCATGGAGCAGCTCATCTCCACCCCGCTGCGCAAGGCCGAACTGATCCTGGGAAAATTGATTCCTTATTTTGTGATTGGCATGGTTGACCTCACCCTCTCCGTAGTCATGGGAACATTCCTTTTTGGGGTTCCTCTGCATGGGAATGGTCTACTTCTTTTTTCTTTGGCCGGCCTTTTTCTCATGGGGGTCATCTGTCAGGGAGTCGTCATTTCTATCGTCACCAAGAACCAGCTCCTTTCCAGTCAGATCTCCATCATTCTTTCCTACTTGCCAACGTTCATCCTTTCTGGGTTCATCTACCCCATCTCCAACATGCCCAAGTTCATCCAGTTTATCACCTATGTAGTTCCCGGCCGCTATTTTGTAGCCATCCTGAAAGGAGTTTATTCCAAGGGAATCGGCATGGAGATCCTCTGGATCGAGGCGCTTTTTTTAGCCATCTATGCTTCCGCCATGACTTTCTGGGCCCACCGAAGGTTTCAAAAGAGGATTGATTGACCCATGCTGCCACGCTTAAAGTCCATGCTCGTAAAAGAATTCATTCAAGCCCTTCGCAATCCCCGCATGCGCATCTTTCTTTTCCTGCCCCCCCTAATTCAAATGTTCATCTTTGGCTATGCGGCCAACACCGACATTCGCAACATCCATCTGGCCATCTATGACCTGGACAACACTCCTCAAAGCCGGGAGATGATCGAGCGCTTCTCTTCCGCAGGTTATTTCCGCATAACCCGTCGGGCAAAGAATCCTCAGGAGATTCGTCGTTGGATCGATGAAGGAAAGATCAGCGCTGCCTTGCAGATCAACGAAGGCTTTTCGCGAAAGTCCCGGCAACGGCAGGGCACAGCTATTCAGATCATCGTGGATGGCACAGATTCGAACACCGCTTCCGTGGTGATGGCCTATGTCCAACGCATTGTCGCGGAACATTCCCGTCAGATTTTAGTTGAACGCATCCGCTCTCTTCCGGATATTCCTGCTGAAATGAAAAAGCCTTTCTTCCTGCGAGGAGGGATCGAAATCCAATCCCGGGCTTTTTTCAATCCCAATCTGGAAAGCCGCAATTTTTACGTTCCCGGGATCATGGCTTTCCTGATCATGCTGGTCACCCTGATCCTCACCTCCATGGCCATTGTGCGGGAACGGGAGATCGGCACCATGGAACAGCTCATCGTTTCCCCCATCCGGCCGGTGGAGCTCATCCTGGGCAAAACCATTCCTTTTGCCTTGGTTGGATA
>JACRCA010000101.1 GCA_016234425.1 Deltaproteobacteria bacterium
AAGATCGAGCAGATCGGCGCTCAAATCAACCAGCGCGTGGAAGCGGTGAAGAGTTATTACCAGAAGGAACTCCTGCTGGAGGACCTGCGGGCTCAGCTTCTGGAGGAAAAAACCCTCGATTTTCTCCTGAGCAAAGCTAAGATAATAGAAGGGCCGGGGGCTCCTTAAGACCCAGCAGGGAGCTCGGGCGGAGGAAAGGAAATGAATCTCATCCCTATCGTTGTGGAACAGACCTCCCGGGGAGAACGGGCTTATGACATCTATTCCCGTCTCCTCAAAGATCGGATTATTTTTGTGGGTACGCCCATCGATGACTACGTGGCCAATCTGGTCATTGCTCAGCTTCTTTTCCTGGAGGCGGAAGACCCGGATAAGGATATCCACCTTTACCTCAACTCCCCGGGCGGCCTGGTGACCGCGGGCTTGGCCATCTACGATACCATGCAATATATCAAGCCCAAAATCTCTACTCTCTGCATGGGGCAAGCTGCCAGCATGGCAGCCGTGCTCTTGGCTGCTGGCGATCCAGGGAAACGGTTCGCCCTGCCCCACTCCCGCATCCTCATTCACCAACTCATGGGCGGAGTTCACGGACAGGCGACCGACATTGCCATCCATTCAAAAGAGATTCTGCGCATGAAGGATGAGATCAACGCCATCCTGGCTCGTCATACCCGGCAGCCCATCGAAAAGATTGAGAAGGACTCCGAGCGAGACTTTTTTATGAACGGCCAACAAGCCAAGGAGTATGGGTTGATCGACCAGGTCATTTTCAAAAAAGAACTTACCAAAAGCGGATAAATCAAAAAGGTTGGGCCATGGCAGATCGAAAAGGACCAGAGCGCATGGGGACCCTCTTCTGCTCTTTTTGCGGAAAGAGCCAGGGGGAAGTGAAGAAGCTCATCGCCGGGCCGGCGGTTTATATTTGCGATGAATGCGTAGCTCTATGCAACGACATCATCGTCGAGGAAGTGGAAAAAGAAGAAGCGGCCCTGCGTAAATTGGGCGTTCCCAAGCCCGCAGAGATCAAAAGCATTCTCGACCAATACGTCATCGGTCAGGAGCGCGCCAAGAAGATCCTGGCTGTAGCCGTCCACAATCATTATAAACGCATCGATTCCCGCCTGGAGCTGGACGGGGTGGAATTGCAAAAATCTAACATCCTCCTCATCGGGCCGACGGGATCTGGCAAAACTCTTCTGGCCCAAACCCTGGCCCGTATCCTCAACGTACCCTTCACCATCGCTGACGCAACCAGCCTTACGGAAGCTGGCTACGTGGGAGAAGACGTGGAGAACATCCTCCTCAACCTCCTCCAGGCGGCCGATTTCGACGTGCCAAAAACTCAGCGCGGGATTGTTTACATCGACGAGATCGACAAGATCTCCCGCAAGTCGGAGAATCCCTCGATTACGCGCGACGTCTCTGGCGAGGGCGTGCAGCAGGCTCTGCTAAAAATCATCGAAGGAACGGTTGCCAATATCCCTCCTAAAGGGGGTCGCAAACATCCCCAGCAAGACTTCATCAAGGTGAACACCCAAAACATTCTCTTCCTTTGCGGGGGAGCCTTCGTCGGCCTGGAGAAGATCGTCGGGCAGCGGATCGGGCCTAAGGCCATGGGTTTTGGCGCGGACATCAAGAGCCGCTCGGAAAAACGTTTGGGGGACCTGCTTTCTGAAGTACAGCCCGAGGATCTCCTCAAGTTCGGATTTATTCCAGAATTCATCGGGCGCCTGCCGGTGATGGCTATCCTGGATGATTTGGACGAGGCGGCCTTGGTTTCCATCCTGCGGGAACCAAAGAATGCTCTGATCAAGCAGTACCAGAAACTCTTTGAATTCGAAAAGGTAAAGCTGCGTTTCACAGATGGAGCTCTCGTGGCCATCGCCAGGGCGGCTCTGAAACGTAGGGCCGGAGCCAGAGGGCTGCGTTCGATTCTCGAATCGATCATGCTCGAAATCATGTATGAGTTGCCCTCCCAGACCAACATTAAAGAGTGCATTATCAGCGAGGAAACTATCACCAACAAAGAGAAACCCATCCTGGTTTATGAGAAGAAAGCGGAGTCCGCCTGAACCGCCCCTCCCGCAGCTTGCTACCCTCGAATGAAAACTCCTCTGTCCTTTTGTTATCCATCAATTGAAGATTCCGACGATTCATGCATTTAGGCAAAATCAAAAATCAAAATCCAAAACTTTTCATTTTTCACTTTTAAAAAGTCCAAATTTTGCATTGTCATTTTGAATTTTTTCCCGCGATGGCGGGATTTGATATTTGGATTTGGGGAATTGGGATTTGATTTTCTGCGGGGGAGTGATACAATAGCGCCGGTTTTGGCCCAAAGGCAGAGCGGGCCGCAAAGGGTTGCACCAGGAAAGGAGCGAAAGAATGGATTTCGAATTTAGCGAAGAACAGAAGATGATCCAGCAGATGGCCCGAGATTTTGCCACAAAGGAAATCAAACCAAAAGCGCTTGAGCTGGACAGAACTGAGCGGCATCCGGCAGAGATCATTCAGAAAATGGCCGAGTTGAACCTGATGGGCATCGCCATCCCGGATATTTATGGGGGTGGGGGGGCGGATAATGTAAGTTATGTAGTCGCCCTGGAGGAAATCTCCTGGGGATGTGCCAGCGTGGGAGTGATCATGTCCGTGAATAATTCCCTGGTCTGCGATCCCATCCATACCTTTGGGACAGAAGAACAGAAGAAAAAATTTCTCACCCCCCTGGCTTCTGGAAAAAAGCTGGGTTGCTTCGGCCTGACCGAACCTGAAGCTGGCTCCGATGCAGCCGCCCAGAAGACCACGGCTGTACTCAAAGGGGACGAATGGATGATCAATGGCAAGAAGAACTTCATCACCAACGGGAACGTGGCTGATTACTGCGTGCTCTTGGCCATGACAGATAGGAGCAAAGGGTACAGGGGGATCAGTTCTTTTATCATAGACTGTAAGGGCCCGGGGGTTGCCGTGGGGGTGGTGGAGAAGAAGTTAGGAATCAAGGCCTCTGGGACAGCCGAGTTAATCCTGGAAGACTGCCGGATCCCCAAGGAGAATCTCCTGGGTCAGGAAGGCCAGGGGTTTTATGTGGCCATGAACACCCTGGACGGTGGGCGGATCGGGATTGCCGCCCAAGCTCTGGGCATAGCCCGCGCGGCCCTGGAAGCGGCCATAGAGTATTCTAAAACCAGGATGCAGTTCGGCCAGCCCATCTCCAAGTTCCAGGCCATCCAGTGGATGATTGCCGACATGGCTACTGAACTGGATGCCGCCCGATTGCTGACGCTAAAGGCCGGCTTTCTCAAAGATCAAAAGCAACGCTATGAGAAAGAGGCGGCCATGGCCAAGTTGTTTGCTTCGGAAGCGGCCAGTCGCATTACCACCAAAGCGATTCAGATCCATGGCGGGTATGGCTACATTCAAGAATACAACGTGGAGAGACATTTCCGCGATGCCCGGATCACGGAGATCTACGAGGGAACCTCTGAGATCATGAGGCTGGTCATATCGAGTAATATCCTTAAAGGGAGATAATAAAAAAGAAAAACTGGAATATTGGAACAATGGAAGATGGGGGTCCCAATATTTCATCATTCCAAAAGGGAAAAGGGGTTAGCAATGATTCGGACCAAAGAAGATTACATCAACAGCCTGAAAAAATTGAACCATGTGGTTTACTATAAAGGAAAACCAGTGAAGGATATCACCACTCACCCGGCCTTTATCCCTCATATTAACTCGGCGGCCAAAACCTACGAACTGGCTCTGCTCCCGGAATACGAAGACCTCATGACCGCCATCTCCCAGCTAACGGGCAGGAAGATCAACCGCTTTACGCACATTCACCAGAACCGGGATGATCTGATTAAGAAAGTGCAGATGCTGCGCCTGATTTCCCATGAGACTGGGAGCTGCTACCAGCGTTGCGTAGGGTTCGACGCCATGAACGCCCTTTACAGCACCACCTTTGAAATCGATGAAAAACATGGCACGCCTTACCATGGACGCCTGAAGAAATTCATCGAGTATATCCAGGAGAATAATTTTATGGTGGTAGGCTCGATGACAGACCCCAAAGGCGATCGCTCCAAAAGCCCGAGCCAGCAGGCCGATCCCGACCTCTTTACCCATGTAGTGAAGGAGACAGAAGAAGGGATCGTCATTCGGGGGGCCAAAGCTCACCAGACCGGAGCTGTTAACTCTCATGAAATGCTCATCATGCCGACGCAGACTTTGCGGCCTGAAGACAAAGATTATGCAATTGCCTGCGCGGTGCCGGTCAATGCTCCAGGCGTAACCATGATCTTTGGAAGGCAGACAAACGAAGAACGCAAATTTGAAGGAGGGATCGACACCGGTAACCCAGAATTCGGCCTGGTCGGCGGGGAAGCCCTGGTAATTCTCGATGATGTTTTTGTCCCCTGGGAGAGGGTTTTCATGTGTGGACAGTACGAATTCGCTGGCGCGCTGGTGGAAAGATTTGCTTCCCTCCACCGCCAAAATTATGGGGGATGTAAAGGGGGACTGGCCGACGTGCTGGTCGGTGCTAGTGGACTGGCGGCGGATTACATGGGGACCTCTCAGGCCTCCCACGTGCGCGACAAACTGGCTGAAATGACCCACCTGGCAGAAACGATTTATTCGGGCAGCGTGGCCTGCTCGGCTTTGGGGCATAAAATGAAGGCAGGGAACTGGGAGCCCGATACCCTCCTGGCTAATACCACTAAGTACAATGTGACCAGAAATGTGTATGAAGTTGCCCGCCTAGCCCATGATCTAGCCGGGGGGATTATCGCCACCATGCCCTTTGAGGATGATCTAAAGAATCCCGATACAAAAAAATACGTAGAAAAATACTTGAAGGGCGTGGCGGACGTCTCTACCGAGGACCGCATCCGGCTTCTCCGGCTCATTGAGAACATGACCGGTGGTACAGCCCTGGTAGAGTCCATGCACGGGGCTGGCTCTCCCCAGGCCCAGAAGGTCATGTACATGCGCGCGGGGAATCTGGAGCAGAAAAAGAAGCTGGCCAAGAAATTGGCCAGGATTTCGGAAAAAGGATGAAGGTGGGACTGAACCCTGTAACCTGAAACCCGAAACCTATTTATGCGCAACATCAAGTTGCTGATTGAATATGATGGCACGAATTATCATGGTTGGCAGGTTCAGCCCAATGCCCTGACGATCCAGGAGGTCATCGAAAAGAAAATAGAAGTTCTGACCCAGGAGCGTGTTCACCTGATCGCTTCCGGAAGGACGGATGGCGGAGTTCACGCCCTGGGCCAGGTGGCTAATTTTAAAACTTCCTCTCCAATTCCCGTAGAAGCTTTCTGCCGTGGGTTGAACAGCTTGCTTCCCCCCGACATCATCATAAAAGCTGCCGAAGAAGTTGACCTCCAGTTCCACGCGCAATACGGAGCCAAGCGAAAAACCTACCGTTATGTGATCCTCAACGGCGAAACCCCCTCTGCCATATTCCGCAATTACTCGTGGCATCTGGCTATGCCTTTAGACCTTAAGGCCATGCAAAAAGCCTCAGGCTTTCTTCTGGGGAAGAAGGATTTTTCTTCTTTTCAGGGCGCGGATGCGGATACGGAAGACCCCATGCGGGAAGTTTTCCGAGCCGAATGGGCCACTAAAGAGGAGAATTTTCTCCACTTCGACATCGAAGCTGACGGTTTCTTGAAACACATGGTGCGAAACATCGTAGGAACTCTCGTGGATGTGGGCAAGGGAAAGATGACCGAGGGAGAATTCAGCCGCATCCTGGAAGCCCGGGACCGGCGCCAAGCTGGGATCACCGCTCCCCCCCAGGGACTTTTTTTACTTGAGGTTAAATATTGCCTACGGAAATCTTGCCATGTTCAGGCCTTGATGCTATAAGAATTAAAATTCAAATTGCAAAATCCAAAGTCCAAAATTCAAAGTTTAAATTTTTGTTTTTTGGATTTTGGTGTTTTATTTGAAAATTTGGGTTTTGAACTTTGAAATTTTCCCTAAAGGGGGGTTGGCATGAGCGTCAGCGACGTCAAAAAGTATGACCGGGAATACGTCATCCATTCCTGGAGTGTCCAGACTGCCCTGGATCCCTTAGTCATCAGTCGAACTCAAGGAGTGTACATGTTCGATGAGAACGGGAAGCGGTACTTAGATATGACTTCTCAACTCATGAACCAGAACATCGGCCACCAGCACCCCAAAGTGGTGGAGGCCATCAAGAAGCAGGCCGAAAGAGTCTGCTTCGTCGCCCCTGGTTTGGCTTACGAGTCGCGCTCCTTCTTGGGCAAGGCTCTGGCTGAGATTACGCCAGGGGACCTGAAAAAATTCTTTTTTACCCTCGGCGGAGCGGATGCCAATGAGAACGCCGTTAAAATGGCGCGGGCCTACACGAAGAAATGGAAGATCGTCACCCGCTACCGGTCCTATCACGGCGCTACTTACGGAGCCATTGCCCTGACCGGAGACCCCCGAAGGCCCCCCGTAGAACCAGCCATGCCCGGAGTGGTCCGGGTCTTCGACCCTTATTGCTACCGCTGCTCATTTGGATTGACTTACCCCAGTTGCGACCTTCGCTGCGCCCAATCTGTGGAAGAAGTCATCCAATATGAGACGCCGGAGACTGTGGCCGCGGTCCTGGTCGAATCGGTGGTGGGAAGCAATGGCCTCATCGTCCCGCCTGATGGATACATGCAACGCCTGCGGGAGATCTGTACCCGCAGTGGAGCTCTGCTGATCGCGGATGAAGTCATGTCCGGGTTTGGCCGTACGGGCAAGTGGTTTGCCATTGATCACTGGAATGTGGTCCCGGACATGATCACCATGGCCAAGGGGTTAACCTCTGGCTATGTGCCTCTCGGAGCAGTCGCCCTTTCCAAGAAAATCACCGATGTCCTGGATAAGCAGATGCTCTGGGCTGGTCTGACCTACAATGCTCATCCTCTGGCCTGCGCCACCGCTATCGCCACCCTCCAGGTATACCGCGAGGATAAAATGCTGGAGAACACCACAACGATGGGAGAAGTGGTCCGACAGGAGCTGGAGGCCATGAAGGCCAGGCACCGGTCCGTGGGGGATACCCGGGGAATAGGGCTTTTCTGGGCCATCGAGTTGGTCAAAGATAAGAAGACCCGTGAACCCCTGATAAGGTGGAATGCCATGGGGCCTGAAGCAGCAGTCAGCCGGGAGATAAACAAGAGACTGCTCGAGGGTGGGGTATATACCACGGTGCGTTGGAATTTTCTGTTCATCGCTCCGCCCCTCTGCATCAAAGAGGACGAGCTGCGCGAGGGTTTAAGGGTTATCGATAAAGTCTTGGATTATGCCGATTCACTGGCCATTTGAATGTAGGGGCGACCGGCCGGTCGCCCCTACATTTCCGCTGGGGTATAGCATGAGGGCCCAAAAGACTTACTCATTGCCCAGGGAAACCGCTGCCGATGTCATCCTCTCGGGTGGAAATATCATCACCATGGACCCTAAAAGGCCGGACGCCCAGGCTGTGGCCATCAAAGATGGACGGTTTTTAAAAGTTGGTAAGGATGGAGAAATCAAGTCTCTTGCGGGCGAAAAGACCAGGGCTATCTCCCTGAAGGGTCGAACCATCACCCCGGGCTTTATTGATTCCCATCAGCACCTTTCACAGGTAGGAACGAATCTCCTGAAGATCGATTGTAGTCCGGCAGCTTGTAAATCGATCGCTCAGATAAAGCAGGCTATACTAAAGCATGTCAGGCGAAAGCCTCCGGGAGAATGGATCCAGGCAGTGGGCTATGATGACACCAAAACCACCGACAAGGGCACATTGAGCCGCTGGGATCTTGACGAGGTGGCCCCTGAGCATCCAGTCTTTATCCAACATGTAAGCGGGCACTGGGCTATAACGAACAGCAAAGGGCTGGAAGCGGGAGGAATTCAGGAGAATATGCCGAACCCGAAAGGAGGGGCCTATGGCCGTGAGCCCCAATCTGGAAAATTGAACGGCATCCTCTATGAACAGGCTGAGTTTGCCTACGTTTTTGAGGGTATGACCGGTAAGCCGCCGATTATCCCCCCTTTTCCTCTGAAAGATCGAAAGAAGGGATTGGACATGGCCTGCGACATGTACCTTGCTTCTGGGATCACTGGTGTGCACGACGCCCTGGTTTCTGCCCAAAGCTTGGAGACCTATCAGGAAGCCGTCAAAAGCGAAGACTTGAAATTGCGGGTCTACCTGCTCATTACTTATGAATACCTCCCCCACCTTAAGGCCCTGAACCTGAAGACGGGCTTCGGAAATGAATGGCTGAGAATCGGAGGAATTAAGATCATCGCCGATGGAGCCATTGCCGGTCGGACAGCCCTCCTCTCCGAGCCGTACTTGGGAACGCAAGAGAAGGGAATTTTAGTGGCAGAATCGGAAGAAGTTCTCCATGAGTCCATCCGCCATGCTCACCAGGCTGGATTCCAGGTCTGCGTGCACGCTAACGGCGATCGAGCCATCAATATGACCCTCGACGGGTTCGAAAAAGCCCTGCAAGACCTTCCCAGGAAAGATCACCGCCACCGTTTGGAGCATTGCACAGTCGTGAACCGAGAAATTTTAAAGCGCCTGAAGAAGCTCAGACTCCTGGCCGTTCCTTTCGGCTCTTATATCTACCATCACGGTGAAAAGATGATTCCATATTATGGCCCCGAACGAGTGGAGATGATGTTTGCCCACCGCTCCTTCCTGGACTATGGCATTCCGGTATCTGGAAGCTCGGACAATCCCTGCGGCCCTCACGAGCCCCTGCTGGCCATAGAGAGCTGCGTGACCCGCAAGAGCGCGTCGGGAGAAATTCTGGCAGCCAAACAACGGATCACGGTGGAGGAAGCCATTTACCTCTACACCATGGCCTCGGCTTATGCTTCTTTTGAGGAGCATATCAAGGGCTCGATTGAACCAGGGAAAATGGCTGACCTGGTTGTCTTGGGCGAGGACCCCAGAAGGGTAAATCCGGACGAGATCAAAGATATCCCCGTGGAAATGACCATCGTGGGCGGAGAAGTGAAATATAGTACGTTTTTTTAAAGGAGGGAATTTCGAAATGCTTAATCAGGCAAACAGAGGTAAATGGATGGAACTTTTGCTGATCATTACTGCTATGGGACTACTGGGAATGTTTTCTCCAGAAGCCCTGGCCCAAAAACCAGTCTATGGAGGAATGCTGACCATCACTCTTTCAGCCGAACCACCCGGACTGGACCCGACCACCAGCCCGGCAGCAACCATCAAAAGGGTGGTTCATTACAACCTCCTGGAGAGCTTGCTCAAGGTTGACCGGAAAGGGGAGGTAGTTCCGGCTCTGGCTAAGAGTTTCGAGGTTTCCAAAGATGGGAAAGAATACACCTTCCATTTGCCCGGAGGGATCAAGTTCCACGACGGAAAGCCTTGCACAGCTGAGGACGTGAAATTCTCATTCGAAAGGCTTTTGGACCCCAAGACCGCAGCAGTCAATCGCAAATATTATGCGGGGATCGAGTCCATCCAGGTCATCAATCCTTTGACTATGAGGTTTAAGATGAAGAAATTCGACTCCAATTTTCTTTTCAATTTGGCTCGGGGCGACGCGGTGATCATTTCCCGGGATACCGTCGATCGGCTGAAAAGTCAACCGATCGGAACAGGCCCTTTCAAATTTGTGGAATGGAAGCGAGGGGACAGCGTGACCATGGTCAGGAATCCAGACTACTACATCAAGGGAATTCCCTACCTTGAAAAAGTAGTCTTTAAATTCATTCCTGACCCGAGCGCGCAGCTGGCCGCTCTTCGAGCTGGGGATGTGGACGTAATCGCCTATGACCTCAGCCCGGAAAATGCCGCCCTCCTGGAAAAAGACCCGCGGTTCAAAGTGCTCAAAGGGAATACTACAACAGATGTGATCATGGCCATAAACAACTCCCGGAGACCACTCAATGACCCGCGGATTCGCCAGGCCATCACTCTGGCCATCGATCGTCAGGCTGTCATCCAGGGAGCCGTTGCCGGATACGGATCTCCCATCGGCAGTCACATGGACCCAACCAATCCTTATTACGTAGACCTCACCGGTCTCCACCCTTACAATCCTGAAAAAGCCAAGCAGCTCCTCGCTGAGGCGGGTTATCCCAAGGGCTTCGGCGCGGTGTTGAAGCTCCCCGAACCCTATGCCTATGCCCGAAGATCTGGGGAGATTATCGCCGATCAGCTTTCGAGGGTAGGAATCAAGTTGCTCATTGAAGTTATTCAATGGGGGCAGTGGATCGATCGGGTCTTCAAGAATGCCGATTATGATCTGACAGTCATCGGGCATGCTGAACCCTTTGATATTGAAATTTACGGGCGACCGGATTACTACTTCCGCTACAACAATCCCAAGTTCCAAGAGCTCATGAAAAAAGCTGAGGAGGAGATGAACGAGCAGGAGCGCAAGAAGATTTATGCGGCAGCTCAGCGGATGATCGCCGACGATTTTGTCAACGCTTACCTCTTCGTCTACCCGGCCCTGCCGGCGATGAAAAAGGAAGTCATGAACTGGTGGAAGGACTATCCCA
>JACRCA010000102.1 GCA_016234425.1 Deltaproteobacteria bacterium
AAGACCACGGACTCCCCCAATTCGACCTCCCCCACAGCCTCAACCTCGTGGCCCATGATGAAGGCTACAAAGCTCCCCCCATCTTTCTTGATCACCTGACCCGGGAGGATTGTTTCTACCCCCACAAAGGAAGCAACAAACTCATCTAAGGGGTGGTTCATTACTTCTTCGGGAGAGCCAACCTGCACGATCCGCCCTTTGTTCATCACGGCGATCCGGTCTGATAGCCGCAGCGCTTCCAGGCGATCATGAGTGGCCAGGAGAGTTGTCGTTTTTGTCTGCCTAAGGACCGATGCCAGATCTTCCAGTAAGGACTCCCGACTGGGGGGGTCGAGGGAAGCAAAAGGTTCGTCGAGGAGGAGGATCTCGGGGCGGGTGGCCAAAGCCCGCGCCAGGGCCACCCTCTGCGCCTCTCCCGCAGAGATCTTCCGGGCCGAGCGATGAAGCAGATGGGCAATTCCGAAGCGTTCCAGGTTTTCGTTTACCATTCCTGGAATCGCCGATCTTTTACTACCCCGAATTCTTAACCCGGAAGCGACATTCTCGTAAACCGTAGTATCGAAAAGAAGCGGTTCTTGAAAGACCATGGTCAATTTCCTGCGGTGCTCCAAGCCAGGAGAATTGGAGGATACCTTTTGCCCTTTAGAGAAAAATTCTCCGCGGGAGGGCTTGATTAAATGAGCCAAAGTTTGTAAAAGAGTCGTTTTCCCCGCCCCATTTGGCCCGATGAAGGAAAGGATTTCTCCCTCTTCAATCTTCAAGTCAGGAATGTCCAATATCAGGGTGCCTCCCATTATTACCTGAAGGTTCTTCGCTTCTAAGAAGGGCTGGGAACCGTTCACCTTGGCCTCTCCCTCTGTTGGATCTGAGTGAAGATCAAATTGATGAAGTAGGCAAGTAAAAGAAGGATGATGCCCAAAGCAATCGCTACATCGAAGTTTCCCCGACTTGTTTCCATAACAGTTGCCGTGGTGAGCACCCGAGAATAACCCTTGATGTTGCCTCCCACCATGATTGAAGCGCCCACCTCTGACAGGACACCGCCAAACCCCGCCATCACTCCAGCCAAGAGGGGAAGCTTGGCCTCCTTAACCAAAATCCAGACCATTTGGAAGCGAGTTGCCCCGAGCGCCAGGATCTGCAACCGGAGGTTTTTGGGGAGGGCTTGAATCGCAGCCAGCGTAATTCCCGTTACGATCGGTGTGGCAATGATTGCCTGGGCCATGATCATGGCGGTCGGTGTGTACAGGATTCCCAAAAAGCCCAGTGGCCCATTCCTCCAAAGAAAGATGGTGACAAAAAGGCCGACCACCACCGGCGGAAGCCCCATTCCTGTATTGATCAGGCTCACCAGGATCCTCCTCCCAGGAAATTCTGAAAGGGCAATGGCTGTGCCGCAGGAAATTCCGATGAGCAGGCTGATGAGCGTGGCCGTACCCGAGACCTGGAGAGAGAGGAAGGTGATCCTCATCACCTCCGGGTCGAGCGTGATCAGGAGGGAAAAGGCCTTCAGGATTCCTTCGAAGATCAGGTCCATTTATATTCCTAACCCCACATAGCCAGAACCCAAGAGGCTTTCTCTTTGCCGCCCTGTAGGGGCAATTCATGAATTGCCCCTACAGTTCCTCTTCTTTTTTTGCCCGCATCTGGGAAGAAAAGAGGAGAGCCAAATTTATCCACTCCGAAAGTTTTGATGATCTCCTGAGCCTCCTTAGAGATCAGGAAATCAGCAAATGCTCTCGCGCCAGAGGCGTTGACTTTCGGCCATTTGGCAGGATTCACCTGAATGACATGGTAGAGGTTGAGAAGGATGGCATCCCCTTCTGTTAGAATTTTCAATGGAAGGTTTTTCTTCAAGGCCAGGTAAGTTCCCCGATCGGCCAGAGTATAACCCTTCTTCTCCGAGGCAACATGGAGGGTCTGACCCATCCCCAAACCGGTCTGCTGATACCATTTTTCTCCTTCGGGATCAATCCCGCAGGCCTTCCAGATAGCTTTTTCTTTGGCGTGTGTTCCGGAATTATCTCCCCTGGAAATGAACAGGGTTTTGGCAGGGGCAATTTTCTTAAAGGCTTCTGAAGCAGAATTCATCTTTTTGATCTTCGCCGGATCTTCGGCAGGACCCACAACGAGGAAATCATTGTGCATGACCAATCGACGATTGATCCCATACCCCTCAGCCACGAACTTTTTTTCCGCCGCAGCGGAATGGATCAGGAGCACATCAGCCTCTCCCTTCTGGCCCATCGTCATGGCCTGGCCAGAACCCACCGCAATGGTCTTGACAAAAAAGCCTGTCTTCTTTTCAAAGATAGGGAGGAGAACATCCAGAAGGCCAGAATCTTGGGTGCTGGTCGTGGTGGCCAGAATAATATTCTTGTGCTCCGCTTGGGCCAGCGGCCATCCCATAATTCCGAGAGAGATGATTAGCCCGCCAAGAAATATTCGTTTCCCTTCGATCCAATTCATGGTTGTTTGGAATAGAGGATCTTTCCTGAATTCTTGAAATCATAATTTCCCAATCGTTCTACCCGGCTACGAAATTGTTGGGAGTTAAGAATTTCGATGAAGGCCTGCAGGCCTCTTTTAAAAAAAGTCGATTGGTCGAGGACCATGTCGAAGCTTTCTTGGGTGATGGGAATGAACGGGAGACCCAGAAGTTTTGATATGGCCACGGTGGCGATGCCTACATCTGCTTCTTTGGCTAAGATGGAGAGGCCGACCTCAAAATGGGTATAGACTTCATTCTCATATCCCCGGATTGTCGCGGGAGGGATCCGCAAATCTTTAAGATGATGATCCAAGAGCACTCTTGTCCCAGAGCCCTTCTGGCGGTTGATAAACTTGACCCCGCTTTTTGTAAGATCTCCGAACCCGCGGATATGTACGGGATTATGGGGAGCCACCAGGAACCCTAAGTCTCGGCAGAAAAGATTGATCACCACGACCTGCAGATTGGGGAGGTAGGTAGAAAGGTAGGGAATGTTATATTCGCCGCTCTTAGGATCAAGGAGGTGGGACCAGGCTATGTCCGTGTATCCCTCATTCAGGGCTTTGAGGCCATCTGTGCTTCCAGTGTTGGCCGAAAAGATGTAGAACTCCGGATAGGATTTTTTCATGAAGGTTTTCAGAATGTAGAGAATGGGATCATTGCTGCCAGCCGCCAGAAGAGCCCCTTCAATTCGCTGGCCTTTTTTTCTGGCCTCGGCTAGGCCAGATCTGGCATGGGTGTCAATCCATTCATCGATTAGTTTCTTGGGGAAGATCCACTTTCCGGTAATGCGGGTGGAGGGTATCCTTTTGGACTTGATCAGGGCATAGACCTGCTTTTCGTGGATACCCAGATACTGGGCCATCTCTTTGGTGTTCATCATCTCTGCAGACATGCAGATCCCCTTTTGAATAGGGATATCCTAATCCAGGCCAAATTGCCCTGTCAATAAAAAAATTACAAATTATTACTTTTTTTAACTTTTTTATACAGATTATAACCTCCCTAAGGCCAATCCTTTTTGGGGGGAGGGGGTGGCAGTTTTCTAAAGGGCAGGCTTAAGGACGAGGATTTCTAAGGCTTTCGGGAGGCTTTCTTTCTTCATCTCCACTTCGCTACCGTTAATAACCCTGACCGAGAGCTTCCCTTTGGTAAATTCTTCCACATTTTCCAGGGGAAAGCCGCATTGAGAAGTTTTAAAGTGCATGGGGATAATCACTCGGGGGTTTAACCTCTCGGCGGTCTGGTTAGCCTGCGAGGGATCTATGGTGTAAACTCCGCCGACGGGCATCAGGAGAAGGTCCACTGGGCCGATCTGCTTGGCCTCCTTTTCTGTGGGCACGTGGCCCAGATCGCCCAGGTGGCAGATCTGGAGTCCGTCGAGGATAAAGCAAAAGATAGTATTTTCTCCCCGCTCCGAACCCTGGCATTCGTCATGGTAGGAGGCCAAGCCCCTTATTTCTAAGTCATTTATTCGATGCCGGCCCGTTCCCTTGATGACCTTGGGTCTCCCCGGGAGACCTTGGATGTAATTGTGGTCGGCATGATCATGGCTGACTAAGACCACATCTGCTTTATCCGGGATCTTGCCATAGCCGATGGCCCCGCCGAACCCTCCAGGTTCGTAGGGGTCGGTGATAATCTTGAATCCCTTGTCAGAGGTAATCAGGAATGCGGAATGGCCATACCATTTTACCCTCATCGGACTGGTTCCTTTCTCAGGCAAGAGAGATTTTTTTCTTTTCTTCGGCTTCAGCTTTGGTCTTGCAAGCAATGCATAGAGTGGTCACTGGCCTGGCCTTTAGCCGCTCCTCCGAGATCTCCTCCCCGCATTCTTCGCAGATACCAAAGGTCCCATCCTCAATCCTGGCCAATGCTTCTTTGATTTTCAGGATCAGCCTTCTCTCGCGGTCGCGGATGCGCAGCTCAAAATTACGGTCAGTCTCCAGGTTGGCCCGGTCGGTAGGATCGGGGAAGGTGCTGTTGTTGGTCATGCCGGTGACAGTCTTTTCTGCCTCGTCGAGCAAAGCCTGCAGACGTTCGTTCAGAAGCTCCCTGAAATAAGCGAGCCTCTCTTTTTCCATCTTCTCCCTCCAAGCAGATGTCTCAGAAGCAAAAATAAAATTTATCATATAATGAGGAAAAAGAGAATATTTTTTCGCGCCAGACCCCCTTGAGCCATCTCCCTATTCCTCTGCCCGCAGATAGGTCCCGCTTTTTCCACCCGACTTCCTAAGCAGCTTGATGTCCGAGATTATCATCCCCCGGTCGATAGCTTTGCACATATCATAAATCGTCAGGGCAGCAGCTGCCGTAGCCATCAAGGCCTCCATCTCCACGCCAGTCTTTCCAGTGGATTTCACCAGTGCTTCAATGCGCACCTCCGAATGGCGAACATCTGGTTGGAAGCGGATCTCCACGCTTTCTATGGTCAATGGGTGGCACATGGGGATCATCTCTCCAGTGCGCTTCGCGGCCATGATTCCAGCCACCCGGGCAACCCCCCATACGTCTCCTTTCTCGATCTCTTTGTTGATGATGCGCTCCAGAGTCTGGGCTTTCATGAGCACCCGTCCAGAGGCCATGGCCACTCGTTTGGTTACTGGTTTAGCGCTCACATCTACCATCCGCGCTCGGCCCTCCCGGTCAAAATGGCTCAATTTAGGCAACTTTCTTCCTCCCTGGTTTGAATGGCTTTCTATCTCCGCGCGCAAAAAACTTGCCTTACCCATAGCCTTTTGTTATAAGTATAGAAAAATTCCTTCTGTTCTTCAACGCGAAAGTCAGACCTTTCCCGCAGCCCCAGAAGAGGATCTTAATATGCTGGCCAAAGTTCTGAGTGGTGCCATCTTGGGGATTGATGCCTACCTGGTGGAGGTGGAAGTGGACATCGTGCAGGGCCTTCCTGTTTTTGCCACCGTGGGTCTCCCGGATGGGGCAGTCAAGGAGGCAAAGGAGCGGGTGAAGTCAGCCATCAATAATTCTGGTTATGACTTTCCACCTAAACGCATCACCGTCAACCTTGCCCCAGCAGACGTGAAGAAAGAAGGAGCGGGGTTTGACCTGCCCATCGCCGTGGGGATCCTCACGGCTTTGGAGGTCGTCTCTAGGGAAGGCCTGGAAGATTACCTCTTTTTAGGAGAGCTTTCCCTCGATGGGCGGGTGAAGTCCATTCGGGGCGCGCTATCATTAGCCATTGCTGCCCAAAGCAACGGCAAACGAGGTGTCATTCTTCCCAGAGAGAATGCCGAGGAAGCAGCTGTAGTGCAGGGAATCGAGGTTTTAGGGATTGATACTCTATCTGAAGTTGTTGATTTCCTCAACGGCCAAAGATCTATCTCCCCCACCAGGGTGAACCTCCAAGAGATATTCCGTCGGGAAAGGCATTATGCCGAGGATTTCAACGAGGTCAAAGGCCAGGAGCACGTAAAGCGGGCCCTGGAGATTGCCGCCGCTGGCGGCCATAATATCATCATGATCGGTCCCCCGGGGGCAGGCAAAACCATGCTGGCCAAACGGATTCCTACAGTCCTCCCCGACCTCTCCTTCGAAGAGGCCATCGAGGTGACCCGGGTCTACAGTGTTCTGGGATTAATCCCCCCCCATAG
>JACRCA010000103.1 GCA_016234425.1 Deltaproteobacteria bacterium
AACTTTCTCCAGCTCCCGCAGGCTCATGTCCAGGAGGCTGCCGATGCGACTGGGGAGGCTTTTCAAGAACCAGATATGGGCCACTGGAGCAGCCAGCTCGATGTGTCCCAGGCGCTCCCGCCGCACCTTGGATTGGATGACTTCCACGCCACACTTCTCGCAAACCACCCCCCGATGCTTCATCCTTTTGTATTTTCCGCAATTGCACTCATAATCCTTGGTGGGTCCGAAGATTTTGGCGCAAAATAACCCATCCCTTTCTGGTTTAAAGGTGCGGTAGTTGATCGTCTCGGGCTTCTTGACTTCCCCATAAGACCAAGCCCGAATTTTCTCCGGGGAAGCCAGGGAAATCCGCACCGCATTGAAAGCCAAAGGATATTTGGGTTTTTCAAAAAAGCTAAAGAGATCTTCCAAAACAATCCTCCTTTATGCTTCTTCTTTCTCCAGAAGCTCCATGTCCAGGCAAAGGCTCTGCAGCTCTTTCACCAAGACGTTAAAGGACTCCGGGACCCCCGCTTCCAGATTATAGCCCCCTTTGACGATGGTCTCATACATTCGCGTCCGTCCCAGCACATCATCTGATTTAACGGTCAGAAACTCTTGTAGGCCGTGGGCGGCACCGTAGGCCTCCAGGGCCCAAACTTCCATTTCTCCCAGCCGCTGCCCGCCGAACTGAGCCTTTCCTCCCAAAGGTTGCTGAGTGATGAGGGAGTAAGGACCAACGGAACGGGCATGGATTTTGTCATCCACCAAGTGGTGAAGCTTCATCATGTAAATGACCCCCACCGTAACCTTCTGGTGAAAAGGCTCTCCCGTACGCCCATCATAGAGGGTAGCCTGCCCGGTCACGGGGAGCCCCGCTTCCTTCAGGGCGAGCTTGATTTCTTCTTCCGAAGCTCCATCGAAGGCCGGGGAGGCCAGGAATAATCCGTGGGATATTGACCGAGCGTACTCCTGGATTTCCTCATCACCCATCCCATCAATCAAAGCTGCAAAAGTTTCAGAATCATAGATCTTCTTGATTTTCTCCCGCAAAGCTTTGGGGTTATATTCTTTTTCGATGAGTCGGCTAATCTGCTCCCCAATGCCCGTCGCTGCCCACCCTAAATGAGTTTCCAGGATTTGGCCCACATTCATACGCGAGGGGACCCCCAGCGGATTCAGGATGATGTCTACGGGCGTCCCATATTCCAAGTAGGGCATGTCCTCCTCAGGAAGGATGCGCGAGATGACCCCCTTATTGCCGTGGCGGCCAGCCATTTTATCTCCCACCGAGAGTTTGCGTTTGATGGCCACATCCACTTTGACCATCTTGATCACCCCTGGAGGGAGTTCGTCCGCTTTCTTCAAACGGGCTATTTTTTTCTCGAAGGCTGTCCGAATCAATTGCCCCCGCTCATCCAATTGCTCCCACACTTTCTCCGCATCGGCTTTCTTCTTAGGGTTCTGGATGTTCAAATCCCGCAGGCGCCGGCCGGAAATCCCAGCTAATATCTCCTTAGTCAATTTCGTGTTCTTGGGAATCAGGGTTTTGCCGCTGCGTTCTTCCGCAAGTCGCGTGGCCACCACCTCACCCAGGAATATCTTGCGCACTTTCTGGGCGGCGAGGTGCTGAACGATCTGGATCTCGTCTTCTTGATCCCGGTGGAGACGGGCAATCTCTTCTTCTTCGATGGCTTTGGCCCGCGAATCCTTCTCCACTCCTCGGCGACTGAAGACCTTGGCCCCAATGACGATCCCTTCCACCCCTGGGGGAACGCGCAGGGATGTGTCCTTCACGGCTCCGGCCTTTTCTCCGAAGATCGCCCGGAGAAGTTTTTCCTCCGGCGAGGGCTGGGTTTCTCCTTTGGGGGTGATCTTCCCCACGAGGATATCCCCGGCCTTGACCTCTGCTCCGATGCGGATGATTCCGCTTTCATCCAAGTTCTTCAGGGATTCATCCCCCAGGTTGGGAATGTCCTGGGTAATCTCCTCCTTGCCCAGCTTTGTGTCCCTAGCCACCACCTCGAATTCTTCAATGTGGATGGAGGTGAAACTGTCGTCTTTGACCATCCGCTCGCTGATCAGGATGGAATCCTCAAAGTTGTAACCTCCCCAAGGCATGAAGGCCACTAAGACATTTCGCCCCAGGGCTAACTCTCCACTGGCGGTGGCCGGCCCATCGGCGATGATCTGGCCCTTTATCACCCGCTGCCCTTCCCGCACGATGGGTTTCTGATTGATGCAGGTGTTTTGATTGGAGCGCTGATATTTAATTAAATTATAGATATCCACTTCTGACCGGGAACCATTCCGGCCGGCATTTTCAGCCCGAACGATAATGCGAGAAGAATCTACTTTCTCCACAATCCCGTCCCGTGCGGCAACCACCGTGACCCCGGAATCCCGAGCCACTACCCCCTCCATTCCCGTTCCGATGAGCGGAGCCTCTGCCCGCAGCAAAGGAATGGCCTGCCGCTGCATGTTGGAGCCCATCAATGCCCGGTTAGCATCATCGTTTTCCAAAAAGGGGATCAACGAAGCAGCGACGCTTACTAGCTGGTTGGGGGAAACATCCATCAGGTTAATTTCTTCCGGTCGCACGAGCGTAGATTCTCCGGCGATACGCGCCTGAACCAGGTCCGCCGTAAATCGCCCCTTGGCATCCACAGGCGCGTTGGCCTGGGCAATCACTCGGGTTTCATCTTCCTGCAAAGCAGCGAGGTACTCGATCTCTTTGGAGGCCTGGCCGCCTACCACCTTGCGGTAGGGGGTAACGATGAATCCAAAGGAATCCACCTTGGCATAGGTGCTCAAGGAAGCGATCAGGCCAATGTTGGGTCCTTCAGGAGTTTCAATGGGGCAGATCCGGCCGTAATGGGTCGGATGGACATCGCGCACTTCGAACCCGGCTCGTTCGCGGGTCAAACCTCCTGGACCGAGAGCTGAAAGGCGACGCTTATGGGTGATTTCCGAGAGAGGATTCGTCTGGTCCATGAACTGGGAGAGTTGCGAGGAGCCGAAAAATTCTTTCACCACTGCGGAGACGGGTTTGGGGTTAACCAGATCACCGGGCATGAGGGTTTCTACGTCCTGCAGGCTCATCCGCTCCCTGATCGCTCGCTCCATGCGCACGAGCCCGATGCGGTACTGGTTTTCCAAGAGCTCTCCCACTGGCCGGACCCGGCGGTTGCCCAGATGATCAATGTCATCTACTTCCCCGATCCCATCCTTCAGCTCGATTAAATACCTCACTGTTTCCTGGATGTCTTCTTTGCGCAAAACCCGGCGATCCAGAGGAGCCTCTAATTTCAAGCGATGGTTAATCTTCAATCGACCCACGCGGGAAAGGTCGTACCGCTCGGGGTTAAAGAACAGGTTATCGAAGAAAGTCTGGGCGGTTTCCAGCGTGGGAGGCTCGCTAGGACGCAGCCGGCGGTAAATTTCCAGGATGGCATTGTAAACTGAGTTGGGGGTTTTATCCTGGGGGTTCAGCTTGCGATGCTCTTCGATGGGCCGCGTTTCGCTATCGTCTATGCGATCTGAATTCAGCGTGTCGCGGAGGGAAGAGGAAATATTCAGTTGGTCGATGAATAGGATTTCGAACTCCTTCACTCCCGCCGCCCGCATCTCTTCCACCCGCTCCGGCATCAATTCGCTATTGCAAGGAGTCAAAATCTCCCCGGTTTGGGGCTGGAGAATGTCGCGGGCCAAGTACCGACCGGTCAAGTCCGCGGAATCAATCGTCACAGACTTGATCTTGGAATCCATCAATTTCTTCAGGGCCGGACGAGTGATCTTCCGGTTCTTGCGCACAAGCAACTCCCCGGTGTGCGGATGTTTAATATCCTCGGTGGCTCGCTTGTTGACTAGAAGATCATAATCGACATTCTTGTATATTTTCCCTTCCTTGAAGAAGACTTTTTCCGTGCGGTAGAAATAATTCAGCAGGTCCTCGGCGGCATAACCCAATGCCCGCAAGAGGATGGTAACATGCAATTTTCGCCGCCGGTCGATGCGGACGTAAAGCAGCCCCTTGGCGTCAAACTCCAAGTCGAGCCAAGAACCCCGGTGGGGAATAATGCGGGCAGAGTAAAGAGGCTTGCCCGTAGGGGTTTTCCCCTTTTCATGTTCGAACAGAATCCCGGGAGAGCGATGGAGCTGGCTCACAATCACCCTTTCTGTTCCATTGATTACGAAGGTGCCTTTGTCAGTCATTAAGGGAATTTCACCAAAATAGACCTCCTGCTCTTTGATGTCCCGCACGCGCGGCCGCCCTCTGCGCTCCTCTTCTTCGGCTTCATAGGTGATCAGGCGGACAATCACCTTCAAAGGAGCTGCATAGGTCATTCCCCGGTGCCGGCACTCATCCACTTCATACTTGGGCTCTCCCAGGGCGTAGCTCACAAACTCTAAGGAAGCCGTTTCATTGAAGTCGCGGACCGGAAAGACACTCTTAAATACGGCCTGCATTCCGATGTCCTTCCGATTTTCCGGGAAGACATCCTTTTGCAGAAAGCTCTCATAAGATTGTCTCTGGACATCGATTAAATTCGGAATGTCCATGATCTTTTCGATCTTTGAGAAATTTAAGCGAACGATCGGGTGGCCGCTTTCCCAAGAAGCCATTCCTTCAATCCTCCTATCCCCTTTTCGGTTTTGCATCCAAGATTGTCCTTGGAAAATTAAGGAATTATTTAATCTC
Source organism: Deltaproteobacteria bacterium (assembly GCA_016234425.1). GTDB lineage: Bacteria > Desulfobacterota > SM23-61 > SM23-61 > SM23-61 > JACRCA01. Next base: position 4,685 of record JACRCA010000103.1, read on the forward strand.
CACGGTGGCCCCAACCTCTTCTATTTTTTTCTTTATGCTTTCCGCCTCTTCTTTGGATACGCCTTCTTTTACAGGTTTGGGAACGCCTTCTACCAAATCTTTAGCTTCTTTTAAACCTAAGCTGGTCAGTTCCCGGACCACTTTGATGACCTGGATTTTTTTCTCTCCCGCACCGGTGAGGATCACGCTAAACTCGGTCTTTTCCTCAGCCACGGCAGCGGCCTGACCGGCTGCGGCCATGGGAACCGCTGCCCCGGCCACGGGGGAGGCTGAGACTCCCCATTTCTCTTCCAAGAGTTTGCTCAACTGCGCCGCCTCCAAAAGGGTCAGCCCGCTCAATTCTTCCATAATCTTCTGCAAATCAGCCATCTTTCTTTCTCCTTCGGGATGGTTTTTTGATCTGGAAAGATCCCTACAAAATTCATTCCTTTTGACTTCTCGCTTTCAGCAGCTGGGCCAGACGGCTACTGGGAGTGGTCAGCAAACGCACCAGACTGGCGGCCGGAGCTTGAATCAACCCCAGAATCTTCGCCCTGAGCTCTTCTAAGCTAGGAAGGGTTACCCAGGTTTGAATCTCCGCCGGTCCCCAGACCCTTCCTTCAGAGGAGGCCACCAGAATTTGTAGCTCGGGGTAATCTTTGGCGAACCTGGCCAAAACCCTAGCGGGAGCCACTGGGTCCGTATCGCTCCAGGCTACACCAATCGGACCCTCAATCTTTTGCTTTAAGAGTTCTTTATCTGTTCCCTGGATGGCCAGTCGCAAAAGGGTATTTTTGACGATCCGATACTCCACGGCTGCTTTATGGAGCTCCCGACGAAGCCGGGTCATTTTTTCCACATTGAGACCCATGAATCGCGTCAGGATCGCCACCTTGGCCTGGCGCATCCGTTGATGGAGATCGGCCACCAATCTGCCTTTATCCTCCCGGTTCAAATTCATTCTCCTTTCTCCATCGCCCTTTTCTTCCAGCCCAGCGAAAAGGGGGCGCCCCAGGGCCCACCTACGGTCTCAGACGAATGATTGAATATGGCCTTAAAGCTGATTCTATTGTTTCAATGCTCCACGTAGGGCGTTGGGATCGAGCTTGATTCCCGGCCCCATGGTGGTGGAAATGGTCACACTCCTGAGATAAGTCCCTTTGCTTGATGCGGGTTTGGCCCGGATGATCACATCCATCAAGGTGAGGAGATTCTCTTTCAATTTCTCCGCGGCGAAGGAAACTTTTCCCACCGTGGTGTGCACTATGCCGCTCTTATCCACCTTGAACTCTACCCGGCCGGCTTTCAGCTCTCGGACAGCTCTTCCCACGTCGAAAGTTACAGTTCCCACTTTCGGGTTGGGCATCAGTCCCCGGGGGCCCAAGATTTTTCCCAATCTTCCAACTGTGCTCATTATATCCGGGGTGGCGATGGCTTTGTCAAAGTCGATCCACCCCCCCGTGATCTTTTCCACCAGGTCTTCTGCTCCCACAAAGTCAGCTCCCGCCTCTTTCGCCTCTTTCTCTTTTTCCCCTTTGGCAAAGACTAAAACTTTCACAGTCTTGCCCACCCCATGGGGAAGGACTACGGTTCCTCGAACCATCTGATCGGCATGCTTGGGGTTGACGCCCAGTCGGATGGCCATATCTACACTCTCGTCAAACTTAGCTCTGGCTGTATCTTTCAGCAAGGTTACTGCGGCATCCAGCTCGTAGCGGGCACCGCGGTCAATCCTCCCCCGCGCTTCTAAATACTTTTGGCCTCGTCTGCTCATGCCTTTATCCTTCAACGATGTCGATGCCCATGGACCGGGCAGTTCCTGCGATGGTCAAAATGGCCGCATCCAAGTTGGCCGCGTTCAAGTCCGGAAGCTTTGTTTGGGCAATCTCCCTCAATTGGGTCCGGGTAACTTGTCCGACCTTCGTCCGGTTGGGTTCCCCCGACCCTTTGATGACTCCCGCGGCCTTCTTCAATAATACGGCCGCCGGAGGCGTTTTGGTGACGAAGAAAAAGGACCGGTCGGCGTAAATCGTGATCACCACAGGGATGATGGTGCCTTCTTGGCTTTTGGTTTGGGCATTAAAGGCTTTGCAAAATTCCATGATATTCACCCCGTGCTGCCCAAGAGCTGGGCCCACGGGGGGAGAAGGATTCGCTTGCCCGGCTGGGATTTGCAGCTTCACCATGCCCATCACTTTTTTAGCCATCTTCTTCCTCTCAGCTCTTTTTCACCTGGGCGAAATCTAACTCTACCGGTGTGGAACGCCCGAAAATGCTTACCAGGACGCGAACCTTGCCCTTTTCCGGATTCACAGCTTCTACCAACCCGTTAAAATTAGAAAAAGGCCCATCCACCACCCGGACTTGGTCGCCTTTCTCAAAGGTCATGCGATGTTTCGGCCGGAGCAAGCCTTCGCTCATCTGATTTTTGATCTGCTCCACCTCTCTGTCAGAGATGGCCGTCGGATTCGCTCGGTCCCCGACAAAACCCGTAACCTTCGGGGTATCTTTCACGATGTGCCAAGTTTCATCGTTCAATTCCATTTTTACCAGGATGTACCCCGGGAAAAATTTACGGGAAGAGGCCTTCTTCTTCCCTTTAATCATCTCGATCACTTTTTCGGCAGGTACAAGCACCTCTGAGAAGTATTCCTCTTTCTTGGCGGATTTGACCCGTTCTTCCAAGACAGACTTTACCTTATTCTCAAACCCTGAATAAGTATGCACCACATACCATTTTTGGGCCATGGCCAAGATCCTTTTAATCTAAAAACACTCTGATCAAACGGGACAGGCCCAGGTCTACAATCCCCAAGAAAAAAGCCACCAAAATTACCGTGACCAAGACCACGGAAGTAGAAGCGATCGTCTCTTTCCTCGAAGGCCAGGTAACCTTTTTCAGTTCCACCCTTACTTCTCGGAAGAACTGCTGCATCGCTTCCCAAAACTCTTTGATCTTTTCCATCTCACCTTCCGGGAATTCGGAAAAATTTTTTTTCGTTGGCAGGCCAGGAGGGATTCGAACCCCCATCACCCGGATTTGGAGTCCGGTGCTCTAGCCGTTAGAGCTACTGGCCTGTTATTTCGAATTTCCTTCCGCTGACCGATTGAGCAACCGCCGATAGAATGAGGAAAAGCCCGCATTGGCTGCAGTTCTTTTCCTGCACATCTACTTGATTTCCTTGTGAGGAGTGTGGGTGCGACAGAATCGGCAATATTTCTTCAGTTCCAGCTTGTCCGGCGTAGAACGTTTATTTTTAGTAGTGGTATAATTTCTCCGCTTGCATTGCCCGCAAGCCAGCGTAATAATTTCTCTCAAAAATTCCCCTCGATTTTAGCGGTAAAGGTTAAAATGGCGAAATCCACCTAAAAGCTCTTCTCCGTCTTTTATCCTTCCGGCTTGGCGGCTAAAGTCTATTCCAGGATTTCCGAGATGACCCCGGCACCCACCGTCCGGCCTCCCTCCCGAATCGCAAAACGCAACTCCTTCTCCATGGCAATCGGCGTAATCAACTGCACCTCCAAATTCACATTGTCCCCAGGCATCACCATCTC
>JACRCA010000110.1 GCA_016234425.1 Deltaproteobacteria bacterium
GATCCCCTGAGCCTATTGCTCCGAACTCCGAACTAAACTACTCCGGACTCTTTTGGCGTATTTCAGCAAAAAGTCTGGCCGGGCGCGTGTATCCTTCTTCCTGGGCCAGGTGATCTAAGTGCAGGGTCAGGTAATCCTCCACTTCCCAATTCAATGAACCTTCCTGCTCTCGGGAATCCACAGTTTTAAGGTAGTTCTGGCAATATAAGCAAATGTCCACGCGATACCCTGCCTCTCCCTCCACCTGAAAATAGGTGAGCTTTTCTTGATTCTCGTTTTCGCAATAGGGACATTTCAACCGGGGATATTCCCACTCTGTACCACAGAGGACGCAATGGAGGATCCGTCTTCCCTCTTGCCGGATTTCCCCCAGGCCAGGAATTCCTCCGCAAAAGGGGCAAAACCCATGGACAAAGGATAATTCCTTCTGTTTCCTCCGCCAGGACTCCGCGTGAAATTCGAAGGTGGGTTTTAAAGATTGGACCAAGAAAAAAAACAGGAGACTCCCCTCTTTGCCCAATTCTTGCACCAAATGATTTTCGGTAAGGCAATTCTCCAGAAGGCTTCTTAAAAAACGATCGAACACAAACTCAGGGTTCTCCATAGTCCTTCTAAGGGCCTCGTGCTCTTCAGGATTTTGCTCCTTAAGGATCTTAAGTAACCCCAAAAAATATTCCTTTACCTGTGTTGGGGCCACCGGGATCTCAACAGGCCTCAGGTAAGGAAATCCCTCTTCCATCTGGATTCTAACTTTGAAGGGATCCAGGGGGATGGAAGGAAACGACCCTTGTTTTTTTGCTCGACTCTTCTCTTCCAAAAGTTTCTCCGCAAGTGTAAGAATATCCCTGTAGTTGGAATTCCTTTCTTGCAAGCGGCGCAGCCTCTGCAAATGGTTATCCATGGGGTTTTTTATCCTCTCCAGGAAATTTCTAAGGTTATTCTACGGCACTTCCCTGACCAAGTCTACCCCCACCTTCACCCTCCCCCTCAAAAGGGGGGAGGGATGGGGGGGTGAAATAAAAAGGCTTACCCCAAATTGCCGGGTAAGCCTTTTGGTCAAATTCTATTCGGAGATATTAAATCGACCTTCTCCTGGCTTCCACGTCTCGCAGCCATTTTGGGCGGTGCAATTTAGCCCAGGCTTTACTTACATACCCATGGCCCATGACCTGGAAGGTCCCTGGGTTCCCGCAGGTATGCAGGTAAATATGAATAACTATGAACCCCCCTAAAACCAACACGCCCAGAGCATGCAAAACATAGAGCCAGCGGGTCAGGGCAGGGGGAAAAATCGGGAACCACATAAAAATTCCCGTGCCCACCATGGTGAACCAGAAGAGGAAGAGGACCATGAAAAAGGTCTTCTGACCGGCGTCGAACTTTCCAGCCTCAGGTACTTCTTCCACCTCCCAAAGGTAGCCGCCCAATACTCGGAACCACTTCTTGTCGTCTTCATCAAAGAAGAGCGTGTCCTTCCCCCAGGCCACCAGGGCAAAGAGGAAGGCGATACCGAAGATGATCCCGTCGATATTGTGGACCCACTTCATGATCAAGTACCCCCCGGGGAAGAAACGGGAGATAAAAGAGAGGGAGTGGAACATAAAACCCAACCCAGTCATGAACAGGAGAAGGCAACTGCCAGCCAGGACCCAGTGGAGCACCCGCTCAAAGACTGTGGAGGCTTGGATTAAATTTTTTGGTTTAGCCATGCTCACTCCCCCCCTTCTTCAGGGCGCTTCGGCCCTTTGATGGTGTAATGGAAGAATGTTCCCACCAGGGCAGCCCCGATGCCCAGAACTGAAAGCGGCTTGAGAATGTCTTTCCACAGGTAGACGGAAATAGGAATGGAGGGATTAACAACCAGTTTATCGTACATCCGCACTTTCTCTGGCAGCACATAGATCACGTGCGTTCCCTTGATGAACTTGTCTCCGTACACCGTGGCGTCACCACCCAGAACATTTGCCCGGGCGTACGCTTGGGCGATCATCTTATCCTTGGGGCCGAAAGTCACCGCTCCAGGAGCACAGGTTTTAGCGCATGCCGGAATCAGGCCTTGACTTATCCGATCCCAGCAGAGCGTGCATTTATACACCTTCTTGGTTACCGGGTCATACCTTGGAATTTCGAAGGGACAGACATTCACGCAGTACTCACAGCCAATGCATAGATCCCCGTTGATGACCACGGCCCCTTCCGCAGTCTTGAAGATGCAGCCCGGAACCGGGCAAGCTCGCTGGCAGGCTGGGTCTGTGCAGTGCATGCAGTTGTCTTTCCGGAACAGACAGCGAATCCCTCCGTCTTTGGCGGAGATCTCTGTAAAGCGGATTAGATTCCAGGTGAACGGTGTTAGGTCCGGGGGGTTCTGATGAGCGCCCCACTGCTCGGTTTTTTCTGCCGGTAGCCTATTCCATTGTTTGCAAGCCACTTGACAGGCCCGACAGGCTATGCACTTGGAGACGTCGATGAGCATTACTCTTTCTTCCATCTCACTTCCTCCCTTTCTTCACGACGTTCACCATGAAGGCCTTGGACTCTGGGATCATAGTGTTGGCATCCCCAATCGTGGGAGTTAGCAAGTTAGCGCTGTCCCCCCCATCGGGTGGAGTGACCCAACCGAAATGCCAGGGGATGCCGACCTGGTGGACAATCTGGTCAGCGATCTTGAAAGGTTTAAAGCGGTTGGTGACAATGGCCTTGGCATCGACCTCTCCGCGGGCCGATTTTACTATCACTCGATCTCCATTGCGGATGCCCTTTTCTTTGGCCAGCTCTTTGGACAACTCCACAAACATCTGGGGCTCCAGCTCGAGAAGCCAGGGAGTCCACCTGCTCATCACTCCCGTCTGCCAATGTTCCGTAACTCGGTAAGTGGTGCACACTAATGGGAACCTCGGATCGCAGGTGAGATACTTATCCGCGCCGATAGCGATTCCCGTCTCCCCGAAGAGTCTGGCTGTAGGGTTGAGCCTTTGGGAGGATAAGAGATTTTTCTCAATGGGACATTCTAAGGGCTCATAGTGCTCAGGGAAAGGCCCATCTGCCAGTCCGGGGGCAAAGAGCCGGGCATGGCCTTCGGGTACCATGATGAGGGGATAAATGGCTCCCGGAGGTTGTGGCCCATCGGGTACGTCGCCCTGCCATTTGGAGCCATCCCACCAGATCACGGCCCGTTTGGGATCCCAGGGCTTCCCCTCCCAGTTCACAGAGGCTCGATTATAGATGATCCTCCGGTTGACTGGCCAGCACCAACCCCATTCCGCGTAAAGGCCAATGGCCGTTGGGTCTTCCTTGCTCCTTCGGGCAGCCATGTTCCCCTTTTCCGTATAGGAGCCGCAATAGATCCAGTTTCCGCAGGTGGTGGACCCATCGTGCTGCAGAAAAGCAAAACTCCCCAACTGCTCCCCGGCCTTGGCTACCACGCTCTTCGCCTTAGTCTTGGGATCTTCCACTTCGATATCTTTGGCTGTATAGCCGTTGATTTCTTTGGCCACCGAGTGCGAGTCAGGATGCTTGATCATCCCATCCGGCCCTTTGGGCCCATAATTCCATGAAAGATTCAAGATGGGCTCTGGAAAAGCGCCGCCCTTCTCTTTGTAGAGCTTGCGCACTCTCATAAATAGCTCGTGAATGATGTCCAGGTCAGGCTTGGCCTCTCCGGGAGGACTGACGGCCTTATACCGCCATTGCATCCAGCGGCTGGAGTTAGTGATCGACCCCTCTTTCTCGAAAGAAGCCGCGCAGGGTAGCATGAAGACCTCGGTCTTAATTTTGGATGAATCTTTCCCCGGGCCTTTCCAGAAAGACCCAGTCTCGTTGTCGAATAGGTCCACGCTGACCATCCAGTCCAGGTTCTCCAAGGCCTTACGCACCTTGCCAGCATTGGCGCTGGAGCAGGCCGGATTCTGTCCCCAAGCAAAGAAGCCTTTGATCTTTCCTTGGGCCATCTGGTCAAAAAGCATCAGCCAGGAGGCGTTCTGCCCTTCATCTAGCTTGGGCAGCCATTGGTACCCGAAGTCATTCTCTTTGGTTGCGTTGGCTCCATACATGGCCTTGAGGAAGCTGATGATGTATTTGGGCCGATTCTTCCACCAGTTCAGGCTCTTGGGACCCTGGGTTTTGGGAGTATACTTTTCAATGTAATCTTTAAGCGTCATATCTGTTGCTCGGGGCGCTGGGTTATAGCCTGTCATACTATTGAATAGTAACCCATGATCCATTGAACCTTGAACGTTGGAGACTCCGCCCAATGCATTGATCCCACCCCCGGCCATCCCCATGTTGCCCAGGAGGGTTTGAATTATCGACATAGCCCGGATATTCTGGGTTCCCACCGTATGCTGCGTCCACCCCATAGCGCAAAGGATGGTTCCCACCTTATCCGGCTTGCCGGTTTCAGTATAAACTTTGTATACTTTCAAAAGGTCATCTTTAGGGGTTCCCGTGATCATAGAAACGATGTCCAGGTTATACCGGGAATAATGCTTCTTCAGGAGCTGGTAGACACAATGGGGATTCTGTAGGGTTTTGTCTATCTTGGGAATTCCCCCAGCGTCTACCTGGTATTTCCAGGTTGATTTGTCGTATTTCCGTCCTTTGGCATCGTAGCCGGTGAAGAGACCGTCCTCAAAATTAAATTTCCTGTCCACAAGGATAGAGGCGTTGGTGTATTCAACTACGTACTCCTTTTGGATTAGGTCGTTGTCCAAAATATATTTGATCATCCCGCCAAGGAAGGCAATGTCCGTACCCGAGCGCATGGGGGCGAAGATGTGAGCTTTCGCTGCCGAATTTGTGAACCGCGGGTCTACGCAGATCAGCTTGGCGCCTTTGTCCATTGCCTTGGTGATCCATTTGAAAGAGACCGGATGGTTGGCTGCGGGATTCGCTCCCATGATCAGGATCACGTCTGCGTTGGCAATGTCATTCCAGTGATTGGTCATCGCTCCCCATCCGAACGACTCTGCCAGAGCCGCTACCGTTGGGGATTGACAGACTCTGGCCTGGTGTTCGATGTACACCAGGCCCAGAGCGCGAAGGAACTTCTGATAGACATAGCATTCCTCGTTATCCATCTGCGCGCTCCCGACGGAGGCGATGGCATCCGTTCGGTTAACCGATTTCCCCTTCTGATTCTTCAGAATAAAGGAATCATCGCGTGTCTTTTTAATGTTCTCAGCGATCTTTTCTAAGGCCCAATCCCAAGATATCTCTTTCCATTCTTTGGCATAAGGGGCCCGGTAGAGGACCTTAGTCAAGCGATTGGGGTTCTCCAAAAGTTGATAGAGGGAAGTCCCTTTGGGACAAAGAGACCCCTGGTTGATGGGGTGGTCGGGATCTCCCTCTGTATATACGACTTTGCCATCTCGCGTGTGGACAATAATTCCGCAGCCGACAGAGCAATAGGGGCAGATGGTAGTTGTTTCTTTGGTATATGCAATCTTAGAGGGTTGAGCATAAACCGCCGGAGGAATGAGCTCCACACCCAACCCCCCGGCGAGGGCCGCGGCCCCTGAGATTTTTAAGAAACCTCTTCTCGTAACACCCATAATTTTTTCTCCTTCCTCCTTTATATCGGTGAAGCGCCTTTGGGTTTTTCTTTTCCCCCGTAACCCCTTTTCCTTCTTCGCTAACACTCGGCTACTGGAATCTCCTTCAGATCCTGCCCCGCTAATACTTGAGGATTGACTTTAGTTCGTAAGGCAATGCCCCTGCCTACCCAAAGACACCGCGTACTTTTCCCTCCGGATCTCTCTTCCTTCCCTCCGATACTATTTCATTGTCCCCAATCTTTTCTACCCGAAAAGCGATGCGTTCAGAAGGCGCACAATCGAGTGAATGCCCCATCATTCACCCGCGCTTCTATAACACTCCAATTTTTTTTTGTCAAGTTTCTTAGGAAGATTTTCTGAGGAATGTAATCTTGGGAGAACTTTGCTCTACCTGTTAGCTTGGAGGGAATAAGATGTCAGATACTCATTGCCTCCTCTGCTCCGCCAAATGGAAGGAAAGGCTTGCCCCCGCCAATTTTTTTCGCTGCGCCTTAAGGAGCAAGCCTTATCTTTATGAACTCTCAAGCTTTTGGACTCTTCTTCTGCGCCTCAATTTCCTTCAACCACCCCCGTTATGGGGCTTAACCCGGAGACGGATGACATAACCAGGACCCGATGGCGGGCCATGAACCCGAAGGCAATCTGGAGGTTCTTAGGTCTAAATGACCGCATGCTCGCCCTTGAACTCAGGGTGCTCCCGCAAGACAGGCATTCTAATCACGAATCCGCGGTAGACCAGGATCTGAATGGTAACGATGGCAATGAGAATCAGGAACTCTTTCCAATTAAAAAATTCCCGGTGCGGCAGTTGCCAGTTAAGTGCAAAAAGGGAGACGTTAAACCGGTTGAAGACAACGCCAATAATTGTGAGCAGGGCCGTAACCTGAACAAGGCCCACCTTCCCTCTTCGGCCTGCAAATACAAAGAGAAAACAAGGTAGGAGGGTGAAGATGAAAAGTTCAAACAGGAACATGTAGCCATAGGATGTATTCAGAAGGTTCCAGTGGTTCCCGTGGGCCAGCGCAATTATCTTCACCGCAAAATAGGCGATGAGCACAAAGGAAGAGGCTGTTCCCAGACCGAGGGTGATCTTATCCAGGCTCGTCAGGTAGGTAGGATCAGCTTGATCCTTGAGGAACCATCGGGATAGCAAGCTGGCCAAGATCACCAAACAAAGCCCAGCGGCGATGGCCGAGATGAGGAATAAATGTGGGATATACGGCGAGTACCAGAGCGGATAAAGCTTCCCCGGGGCAAGGAGGAACATCGCTCCCAGGGCCGACTGGTGGAGGGTGGAAAGGGCTATGAGAAAGATGGTAAGGCCAACAGTTATCGCCGAAGCCCATCTGCGGAGAGTCTTCCAGCCGCCCCACGCGGATATGGAGGGAGAAAACTCAACGAGGTAGAGAGCCAGGTGCAAGGATACTGACCAGGCCACAAAAAACAAGACTGAAGGTGTGCCAAAGGAGACAAACATGGGGTAGGGAAGTCGCCAGGGCCGGCCCAGATCCACGAGGAGAAAGATAACGGCGAAGAGGTATCCGAGGAAACCAATCAGGATGGCATTCTTGACCACCGGATGGTACTCTTTGAGTCCAAAGATGTAAACGGCCGTGCCCAGGACAAACCCTGTGGCTGACAGAGGAACGCCCGAAAAGAGGCCCCAGGCGAGAAAGAGCCCCCACGGTTGTTCTTGGGATGCCGCGGTTACCGCACCCAGGCCCTGGGTGAAGCGTATCCCAATCAAGACCAAGCCGACGAGAACGATTATCCCCGCCACAATGTTAAAAGGGGTGATGAGTCGCTTCACATACTCGCCAAAGGTCAGGCCCAGGAATATTCTGTCTCTTATCCAAGATCTGGATGTATCGGTCTGTTTTGCGTATTCAATCATCGCTTGGTATCCTCCTTCTTTTGGTTCGTGGCCTCAGCAATCTGCTCCCGGCGTCTGGAAAAAGCATAAATGCCTCCGAAGAGGGCAGGCCAGACAACAAGAACGAAGGGCACTGCCGCGAGGAATTCCCGGGTAAATTCGGGAAATGGAGTCGTCCCGAGGCCCATCGGAAAGTCAAGCTCTTCAAAGGGAACCGGAGAAATATGTAACCAGTCCGTACCTCCAGCTTCATATTCTCCATAAATATGGTCGATGTATCTGTCTGGCCAGGTCCTGATCCTCTCTCTGGCGAGCTTGATTAACTTATTTCTTTTACCGAAGGTAATCGCTTGCACGCCGCAGGCCTCAGCGCAGGCCGGAGTCATTCCATTAACAATCCTGTGGTAGCACATGTTGCATTTTCTAATAGCTGGGCTGCTGGCGTTAAAATACTCAAAGGCGGGAATGTAAAAGGGGCAGGCCGTCATGCAATAGCGACAGCCTATGCATACCTCCTCGTCATAAATGACCGCTCCCTCTGGGGTCTTCTTGAGGGCTCCCACCAGGCAGGCGGAGGCGCAGGCCGGCTCGCTACAATGATTACACTGGAGCTTACGGTAGACCGGCTTTCTCCACTTCCTGTTCTCGTAAAGATTAACCACCGTGTAACTTTGAGCGTCAGGCCTTCTCTTCTGCTGAAAAACGGATACATCCGCAAAAAAACCAATTTTCGGCATGGGCAAGTTGCTCGCTTTAATGCAAGCTCTCTCACAGCTACGACAGCCAACGCACCTGGTCAGATCCGTAAGCATCGCGAAACGATCCGATTTGCTGCTAATCGGCCGGGCAGCGTAGGTCTGCTTCGGGTTGCTTTCGAGGGTGCCAAGGAGTAAGGAGCCGGCAGTTGCCGCAGTGCCTTTCAGGAAATCCCTTCGATTGAATTTCATCGTGCTATCCTCCATTCAGATTAGAAATAGGGTGTCGCCTACCGCGTTGCTGTGGTCAGACAGCTTCCTACCAAAATAAAGAAGCCCAGCACCAGGTATAAGAGCACGGCGATTCTTATTAACATTCCTTTTCCTCTTCCGTATACCCACTGCCAGAAAGCAATAAACGCTATCACAAAGGCGATAGCTAAAAGGTATTCCACTCCTTTGGTAAAAGTCATGAAGTCTAAAAGGGTATCCACCTCGTCCTCCTTTCCATACTACTCCTTTTTTTAGCTTGGACATTTGACCCTTAATTCTATATCGGGGCAAGCCTGAATAATAGATTCGCCCGGCAAAATTTATGGGCTTTGCCCTCAAACAAGCCGGTATCTGCCAGCCCCAAAGCCCTTCCTGTAAGCGAGATTGAAAGACCCACGAATTGGAAAAGTCTTCCTTTCCCCAAAAATAGGAAGGGTCTCTGACCGGGCGAATTCAGCTTTCTCTGTCTCTTTGTTTTTCCTCCCCCATTTTATTCCGGCGCCGAATGGACCACCAGAGTGCGGTGGCGCCTCCGATGACTCCAACACCGAGCCAGCCCCATAGAAGCGGTGCCCACCGACCCAGCTTGGAGCCTGCGAACCTCGCTGCCCATGGGGGTTCTTTGGGGGATGGTGTTGGAGCCAGGTCGGCTTGCATATACCACTCGCGGCGTGCCCTTGAAGGGAAGACAGGCAGATTGCCCTCAGTCAGAGCCATAGCGTACCATCTTGGGAAGGTGGTCTTAACAAACTCGGGATAGGTGCCTATTTGGGGATTTTCCGGCAACCCATGAATGCTGGGTTCTTCTGTTAAAACATACACCACCTTCAAACCGCCTAGTTCTTTCTTCCCGTAAAGATTCGCTTTCGGATAGCTAGCCTTGAGCACATTCACTCTGGCTTGGCCCAGCACAACCAAATCATCTAGCTCGCCAAACCGGATCGCTTCGGTCGGGCAGGTCTTAGCACACGCCGGAGTGAGTCCATCTCCTAATCGATCTTCGCAAAAGGTACAGCTGTAGGACACCAACCTGGGGGGACCCAGCTTAACGGGAATTCTGGGGGAGGCGCCATGCTTACCGAGCTTCGGCACTTCGAAGGGGCAGTACTCTTCGCATCGGCCACAGCCAATACACCTCTCTTGATCGACCGTAACGTACCCCAAGTCGTTATATGCTCGTGCATAGGATGGGCAAACCCAAACGCACACCGCTTTGCTACAATGCACACATGCCTTTCTCGTGAATAGCCACTTTCTCTTGCCGTTGTGTTCTATCTCATTAAATTGAATCCTGTTCCAAGTCGCGAATGAAAGGATGGGCGGATTCTCGTGGGTACCTCTATTGATGGTAAGCACTGACGGCAACTTCCACCACTGCTTGCAAGCGATCTGGCAGCCGCGACAGGCGATGCATTTGGAGACGTCAATGAGCATCCCTTTTTTGTTCATCTCACTATCCCCCCTTTCTTCTCGACATTCACCATGAAAGCCTTGGACTCCGGGATCATGGTATTGGCATCTCCAATCGTGGGGGTAAGCAGGTTAGCGCTGTCCCCTCCATCCGGTGGAGTAAGCCAGCCAAAACACCACGGGATACCCACCTGGTGAATTGTCTGATCGGCAATCTTGAATGGCTTGAAACGTTCGGTCACAATCGCGATGGCCCAAACTTCTCCCCGGGCCGATTTCACCCAAACCACTTCGCCATTCGTGATCCCTCTCTCTTCGGCCAGCTCTTTGGATATCTCCACAAACATCTCGGGCTCCATCTCGAGAAGCCAGGGTTGCCAACGGCTCATCACTCCCGTCTGCCAGTGTTCGGTTAACCGGTAAGTCGTACAGACGAACGGAAACTTCGGGTCGCAGGTCAAATACTTATCCGCGGCGGCGCCAATCCCCGGCTCCCCGAAAAGCTTGGTGGTTGGATTTACCCTTTGGGAAGAAAGAAGGTTCTTCTCAATGGGACATTCTAAAGGTTCATAATGCTCGGGGAAAGGCCCTTCAGCTAGTCCAGGGCCGAAAATCCGGGCATGCCCTTCGGCCACCATGATAAAGGGGTAGATGGCTCCCGGTGGTTGAGGCCCATCGGGTACATCACCCACCCATTTAGTTCCATCCCACTGGATCACGGCTCGTTTTGGATCCCATGGTTTCCCTTCCCAGTTTACGGAGGCCCGGTTGTAGATGATCCTTCGGTTGACCGGCCAACACCAAGCCCATTCCGGGTATAGACTAATGCCCGTGGCGTCTGCTTTGCTCCGTCGGACAGCCATATTCCCCTTTTCAGTGTAGGAGGCGCAATAAAGCCAGTTGCCGCAGGTGGTGGAGCCGTCGTCTTGCAGAAAAGCAAAACTCGGCACTTGTTCCCCGGCCTTGGCTACCACACTCTTCGCCTTAGTCTTGGGATCTTCGACTTCGATATCCTTGGCCGTATACCCATTAATCTCTTTGGCCACGTAATGCGAATTAATTTGCTTGGCTATTCCATCCGGACCTTTCGGCCCGTAATTCCAGGAAAGGTTCA
>JACRCA010000111.1 GCA_016234425.1 Deltaproteobacteria bacterium
CATAGGCGGTGGCCAGCGTGGAGGCTGTGAACATGAAAGATCCGTCTCCAATGAGTGCCACTGCAGGGTGATCAGGTCGGGCCACTCGTGCGCCGAATGCGGCCGGAGGCTCCAGCCCATGCGGTGAAAGAAGCCGCAATGCTGGAAAGTGGGCCGGATCACTTTATAGAAAGGGGCCGCAAAGGAGAGGAGATGGCCCGTATCCACGAATACAGAAGCCTCTGGATAGGATTCGTTGAGTACGCGGGACACCTCATGGCAAACACGGGCATAATTCAAAGGAGATTGCTCGGAATGCCTCAGGGTGGCCACGCTCTGCTCCCACTCTTCCTTCCATTTGCTCAACTCAGCCCTCCAGCCTGCCCAGCGGTCAGCCACCACGCCGAGGGATTTCAGCTCTTCGATCAAATGGGCCAGCGCAAGCTTGGCGTCCGAGACGATTCCCACGTCAGGCGGATAGACTCTGGCGATTTCCGAGGGATCAATATCGATATGAATCAGCCGCGTCTTTGAAGGGATTTTAAAGAGCGTCCAGCCGCCTGTGTCTATATCCGTAAAATGAGTCCCCACGGCGATCAACAGATCACATTCCCCAGCGGCCCGATTGCCGTGCCCCGTCCCAGACCTTCCGATAGCGCCGAGGCTGAGAGGTTTATCCTCGGGGTAAGTCCCTTTTCCCATCGTCGTCGTACAGAGCGGAAGACCAAAAGTCTCCAGGAGAGTGGCAAGTTCTTTATAGGCATCAGCGTGGTGGATCCCGCTGCTCACAAAGATAAGAGGGCGCTCCGATTTTAAGATCAACCGGGCTGCCTCTCGGATGGCCGCCACATCTGGTCCCGGGGGGTGGATTTTGACCCATTGTTTTGCGTTGGGAAAACCGTTGAACTCAACGTTTGAGTGCTGAATATCAAAAGGAACTTGCAAAACAACAGGGCCAGGCCTGCCAGTGACTGCTGTTTTGCAAGCCCGGAGTAGCATCTCCACTGCCGTGTCCGGCCTGTTGATTAACAAGGCCTTTTTAGTATAGGCCTTTACGGTCTGAGTCCACTCCTCCGGGGCATATCGATAAAATTCTTCTATTCCTCCTCGATCATACCAGTGAGTTGACCCAGCGCCAGCCAAAACCACCAAAGCAGAGGATTCGAAAAAAGCATTGGCTAAAGCAGGGGCAGTGTTCATGTTGCCCGGCCCCACCGAGGTGCAAACGACAGGGAGGGGACCTTGGCGCTTAGATCGGTAATACCCATCGGCCATATGGACGGCCTGATCTTCGCCGCGGCAGGTGATTCCCCTGATATGGCTTTCATATTGGATGGCATCCAAAAGCGCCCAATCCCCATGGCCATTATAAACAAAAGCGACCTCCGTTCCGATTTCTTCTAAAGCTTTTATCATCGCTGTAGCACATCTCATTTTGGCCATCTTTTTCCCTCCTTTCTATCTCCATATTGAATTTCCTCTATACTGTTGGGATCAATGATTTGATAAGAATTCGGCTCCTCAAGGCCAGCAGGAGAACCTGGAAAATTTATAAAATTTGAACTCATTTTACTCGGAATCATTCTGGCTGAATGAATTAGGGACATTCCATCACCCAGTGATCGCCCTGAGGCCGATTGGCCTCTACTTCTTTCAAGGCCTTGATTTAGCGTCTGGAATTTATGCAAAAAATCCTGCGATTAAACAGTTAATAGCCCAAACCGCCACGGGGTAGAAGGCAAATAAGGCATTATGAGGAAAGAATGCCTTAGGAGCATCTTCCAGCCCGACGTCGATTGAACGGGCATAAAGCATGGCGTGGGCAGTGTCCAGTAAGGGTGATCTTCCGGATGACCGGCTCATCTTCTAATAGAGAAGAAAGGCCATCGAGCCTCTGTTTCAAGTTCCGGTTGTCCCCTTGTTTGGGGTATTTATCAAATCCCCTCCGCCATGTCAAGGTGAAATTGGCTGAAATTTCTGTTGTAAATAAGCATGGGTGACGCTTTCTCATTCCTGTGGTAGAACCGCAAAATAGTCGACAAAAAGAGAAAGGAGGTCAGCTCATGTCCAAGTCTTACCTTAAAAAAGGCTGGTCACCCGGATCATCGCCCTCTGACCAAAAACCCACCTCGGATCCAAACGACTCCGTCAGCTGCTGCTGACCCATAAACTCAAGCGCGTCCCCTCGATCTTCACCATCAGCAAACTTCTGAAACGCGCCGGCCTGACCCGCCGTCGAAGATTATGGCTCAAATGCTACCGCCGGGTCTTTGTCGTCCCTCCCCCCGGGGACTTAGTCCAGGTCAACCTCAAATTCGTGCCCTACCTCCCTCAGGGGCCGATCCTCCAAAAGTGAATTCTCACTGCGTTTGAAGCATCGTTTATACACATTTTCGGATATCTCCTAAAATTATCTTGACAAAATTGATTTTTCGCTATACCGGTGGTTCAGAAACGAAATAGGAAAAAATAAATTGGAAGAAATTGGAAATTGATACGGCAGAATTTTAGGCAAAAGCTAGTGTAAAGTCTTTTTTCTGAGGCTGAAATTGTGATACATCTGTTTTAGGTATTACGACTCTTACAGTTTGGGCGCCGATGCGGGGGTGAAGAATAATGTATCCCTGAATACGATGATCAAGATGCCAGAGGTGGAATGTCTTAACATCATTACCTTAAAATGTACTGTCTTATCAAAGGAAGGAGGTTTAACATGAAAGGCGGTTACATGGGTAAAATATTAAGGGTTAACCTATCCACTGCGAAAATCGGGGAAGAGGATTTGCCGGGGGATGATATCTTAAGGAGATACATTGGCTGCTGGGGCCTGGGCCTGCGATTTCTTTACGACCTCCTTCCTCCGGGCTATGCCGCCACAGACCCGGAGAATCCTTTGATCTTCTTCACCGGACCCCTCACAGGGTTGAACCTTCCCGGAGCCACAAACATCACGCTTGCCACCAAGAACTTCGATACTGGGTTTACTGTGGGACGGTCCCATACCCACGGCACCTTTGGTATGCTGACGAAAGCTGCTGGTTATGACGGTGTCATTATCACAGGCAAATCTGACAAGGCTGTATATCTTTGGATCCATAATGGCAAGGCAGAACTGCGTGACGCCGCTCACCTCTGGGGGAAAAAGGATACTCATGAAACAGAGGATGCCATCAAGGGAGAATTGGGTAATTCTAAAATTAGCGTTGCCGCCATTGGTCCGTGTGGTGAAAACCTAGTTGCCGGTGGAGCTATTATGAACGACAAAAACCATGGTTTCTGCCATTCTGGAGTGGGTTCAGTGATGGGTTCCAAGAAAATGAAAGCCATCGCTGTCTTTGGAGAGAAGCCAATTCCGGTGGCGGACCCTGAGAAACTGGCTTGGATGAGGAAAGAGTGGATAGAGGGCATGCAACACCCTGGGCATCTTGGCTGGACATGGGTAAGAGACCAGCGGTTAAGAAAGAACGAATATCGTGGCAGACTAAGAGAAGCGGGATTTTGCGGCAAGAACTTCCGCATTAATCAATTAGTTGAGTTTGGTCTTGGGTGGGCTCAACAGAAATATACTGCCAGGCCTTGCCCGGGGTGCCCCATTGCCTGTCCCTATGACGTAGAAATAACTACTGGACCTCATAAGGGCTATGTGGCCACTGTATCTGCAGGGGGTGAGGCCCTTGAAGGAGCGGGATCCATCTTGGAGATTACAGAGCCGGGTACCATTTATTATCTTACAGATGTATATGACCATTTGGGTATAGAGGGCAGCATGGCCGGTTGTACTATCGCCATGGCGCTGGAGGCCTATGAAAAAGGCCTGATCACTACTCGGGATA
>JACRCA010000106.1 GCA_016234425.1 Deltaproteobacteria bacterium
CAGTTTGAAATTTCAGTTTATCCTTAAAGATTTTGTTTTCTTCCGATGTGAGGATATGGATCCTCATTGTTTTCTGAAGTTTTTCCGTGGCCTCAGCTTCTTCCTTTTCCACCTCCTGGCGGCCCCATTTCTGCGTTTCTAAGGCACTTTGAAGTAAGATATTCTGCAGATCTTTAGGGAGATTTTGGAACGATTTGATGTTCATAATCGTGGGGTGAAAATTGGGGCCCATTTCAAAGATGGTCAGATACTTCTGAACTTCATAGAGCTTCCGGGCCTGCACCGAGGCCAAAGCAGTCCAGCATCCATCCACGGTCCCCCGTTGCAGGGCCATGTACATTTCAGAGGCCGCAATGCTTACCGGAGCTCCTCCAAAGACCTTAACGCGATACTGAATGGAAGGATGGGGAACCCGGATCATCAGACCCTTAAAATCATCAGGGGTGCGGATCTCTCTCTTGTTATTGGTAAGGCCGTCATGGAGCGCCGTGGGCACCCACATCAAGGGCATGATCCCAATCTTCTGCATTTTCTCTTTCCAGACCATGCCGATCTTGCCATCGATCAGCTTATACCCCAGAGAGGTATCCACTTCAAAAGGCATATTCTCTATTAAGTGCATGATTGGGTAGACACTGGCCCACTGGCCGATATTAACGTTGCCGATCTCCACGGACATGTTTCTCACAGCTTCGATGACTTCCCGATCCTGGTAGAGCTGGGCTGAAGGGTAAACCTGGATCTTTAGCCGTCCCCCCGAGCGCTTGCCCACAGCCTCTGCTAACCTGAAGGCCAATTGAGCTAAGAAATGCTTGGGAGGATGCTGGTCCGTGAAGCGCAGGGTGATAGGTTTCTCGGCAGGAAGAACCGAACTGGCCAAAAAGATTAAAACGATTCCAATAACGGTCCCGACGAATAATAATCTAAATTTAATCATGGCTTCTTCCCCCTTTTTCGTCTCCAGAGTTAAAATAGAAAAGAATCGCGGACCAGCTTATACTTTCCCTAACCTCCTTTCTCCCTATCTCGAACTATGTGGCAGTTGGGGTTGGTGCAAGTTTGGCAATCCGGAAGGTTTAGAGTCGGGAGTTGTGCACCCTTTATGGTCTGGGTCACCTCCAGGGCTTTTTGGATTTCCCTCTCCGTTCCCTGGAGGGCCAGAACTACAGAACCTTCCGCTCCTCCAAGTCCTCCGGCTGCAATGGGTGTGGCCCTAGCACCACTTAAGATCTTAAATGCATCTACTTCATCGATCTTCCGCCCCGGAACGGGGATCAAGCCGCAGGGCATGCCCATAGCTTTTTCGACTTTCTTGAATCCTGCCTTTTTGCTGGCTTCGACGATGGTGACCGGAATGAGTTTTTCCAGGCCGATGGGTAAGAGCAGATGGAACTTTTTCTTGCGGTGGGCTGCAATGACCTTGCCTACCGTTCCTCCGCCTCCGGCAGGGTTTGCGTAAAGTACACCTACATTACCCTGGGGATCCAACGCATTGGATCCTTTGATATACATATCACTTGCGGTCATCTGATCCAAAATTTCTCCCAAGGGAGTCTGTTCCTGCAGGGCCCCCTTCTTGAAAAACCAGGTCTGGAGCGATTTGGCTGGATCGTGAATGCCCGGACCACGCGCAGCAATCATCTCCAGCGCCTCCCGTGAACCGCAAAGTCCCTTCTGAGCGATGACCCCGCATACCCAGACGCCCTGAGGCCTTCGGCCCATAATCTTTTCGTAAAGGAAGACCGTGCTGCTGCTGGGGTGCATGGCCACAATCCCTTTTTCTAGGGCACTCTGGAATTCCTTCAACTGAAGGATCGATTTGGTAATAAGCTTTTTAGACTCCGTAGGGGTGAGAACGATTTCCGCTTGCATGCTCAGCTCCTTGTCAAAAATGGAATCATTCAAGCTAAAGGCAATGCCTTTATCCGTTCGACCATTTTTTCTAAATGCTGGGGAGTGGTCCCACAACATCCAGAAATAATCTTGGCCCCGGCCTCAATCCATTCCCGGACCCTTCGGGCAAATTGTTCGGGGGAAGCCGGATAAAGTTCCTTTCGTTTTACCACCTGGGGAGCCCCGGCGTTGGGCTTGGCGCTAATTGGTTTGCTACAGTTCTTTTTCATTCATTCGATCACCGAAGTCATCTGCTTGAGTGTTAAACCGCCGCAGTTGGCTCCGACAATATCCGCCCCCTCATCCTCCAGATGGGATGCCGCGGCCTCTGGGCTTAAGCCCATCATAGTTCGGAATCCTTTCGCTCCCGGGTCGAAGGCAAAGGAGACCGAAATAGGCAGGGCGGTCACAGATCTTGCCGCTTTCAGGGCGGCCACAGCTTCCTCTAAGTCATACATCGTATCGATGGAGATAAGGTCGGCTCCGCCCTTGGCCAGAGCTTCCGCCTGCTCGGCGAAGACCCCCATCGCCTGCTCAAAGCTGATATCTCCGGCTGGCTTTAAAAATTTTCCTGTTGGGCCGATGATCCCGGAGATAAATCCGGACGGAGGCTTGATCTCCCTGGCGAGGCTGACCACCTTTTCATTGAGCTGCCGGACTTTATCCTGGAGGCCATACTTCTCCAGGCGGAAACGATTCAGCCCAGAGGTTCCTCCCCCGCAGATGTGGCAACCTGCTTGGAAATAATCCAGCAGGAGCTCTTGATAAGGCTGGGGATGATCTACAATCCATTGCCCGATGCATCCTCCCAGGGCTGCTCCCTTTTGATGCACCATGGTCCCAATGGCGCCATTGCGGACTAAGATCTCGCTCTTCAGTCTTGGCAATATTTTGTTCAAGGTCCAGTTCCTTCTGGGGTTCGTATCCGTCCTTCCCCCAGATGGGAGAAACTCGGGTTACATTTGAACCGTCTCGCCAGGTTTCATGACCAGGCACTTGGAAGCTGTCTGCCGTTCCACCGCCGCCTTAAACTCTTCCGCGTTCTGGGCAACCCTGTCCCAGGTATTGTAATGCATGGGGATAACAGTCCTGGGCTGCAGGAACTTCACGGCCTCAAGGGCATCTTCTGGGTCCATAGTATAAAGACCCCCGATGGGCAAGAAAGCGTAATCCAGACTGTGGCGCTCTCCAATCAGTTTCATGTCCAGAAAGAGTGAAGTGTCTCCTGCGTGGTAAAACCTCAGGCCATAAAATTTAATTATAAAACCGCAGGGGTTTCCAGCATACACCCGCTCTTCTCCAATAGTAACAGAGGAAGAATGCCAGGCTGGAACGAAGGTCACTTGGCCGAAATCAAAGCGGACCGTGCCTCCGAGATGCCCGGCCAAGATATTGGCCCCGCCCTTGGCGCAGTGGTATCCAACCTCCGGCGTAGAAAGGATGGGGCAATCTGCGGCTTTGGCGATCTCCACAGCATCCCCCAAATGATCCGCATGCCCATGAGTAACCAGTATCAGGTTTGGTTTGAGATCAGCCGGAAATTCTTTCACCATCGGGTTTTGGCGGAGCCAGGGGTCGATCAGGATATTTGTTTTTTCCTGGCGCAGAGAAAAACACGCGTGCCCATAAAAAGTGACTTCCATTAGTTCACCTCCCTTAGTACTCTTCCATTCGTCAGGGAAAAAGATGCGTTTAATCTACCATCCCTTGAATATCTCATAGGCGATCCGATTTCGCAGAATTTGCGGTGTTCCACCTCCGAAGGCCAGCCCCCGCGTATCCCGATAAAGGCGTTCGACCTGGTAATCTCGCATGTAGCCATAGCCTCCGTGAATCTGCATGGCATCGTTGATAATTTTCTGGGACATCTCATTGGCAAATAGTTTGGCCATGGCCACATCTTTGATAGCTCGTAAGCCTCGATCCATTTTATAAGCCGCTTGATAGACTAAGAGGCGGCCGGCGCTTAACATGACCGCCATGTCGGCGATTATCCATTGAATCCCTTGAAATCGCCCGATAGGCTGGCCAAAGGCTTCCCTTTCTTGAGCATACAGCAAGGCACGTTCAAAAGCGGATTGAGCCATCCCAAGACACAGGGCAGCGTTGCCACACCTCTCCGCGTTAAAGGAATCCATTAATTTTTTAAAGGCATCTCCTTCAGCAATTAAGAGGTTACCCTTAGGTACTTTACAGTTTTCTAAAATCACTTCGCAGGTCGGCGACAAGTGCAGTCCCATCTTGTTTTCTTTCTTACCGATGGAAAGGCCCGGGGAATTCCGTTCTATGATAAAAGCACTGATTCCGGCCGCCCCCTTTTCTTTACTGGTCTTGGCCACAAGAACAAAAAGGCCAGCCACTTCAGCGTTTGTGATGAAGCATTTTGCGCCGTTCAAAAGATAATGATCTCCCTCTAATACGGCTAAGGTCTTCATGGCAACGGCATCAGAACCAGCCCCGGGCTCTGTTTGAGCAAAAGCGCAAATCATTTCCCCTGTGGCTAAGGGGGGGAGGTATCGGCGCTTTTGTTCCTCATTGCCAAATTGGGAAATATCCCGGCAGCTTCCCAAGTGGGTTAAGGGAATAGGAATGCTTGCTCTTCCTCCTTCTTCCATAACGATTACAATGTCAACGGTGCCGCCCCCGATGCCCCCATATTCTGTGGGAATGGTGACCCCCAGCACGCCGATCTGCCCCAATTTTTTAATAATGGGCCAGGGAAACTCTTCCTCGGCCTCCAATTCCTCGATTATGGGTTTGACCTCAGTTTCTCCAAATTTCCTTACAGTTTCCCGAAACATCTTCTGCTCTTCGGTCAAAATCAGATCGATCATTCCTCCATCTCCTTCCAAGCTGGAATAGTTGGGTCTATACAAAAAGCTCCACGATTTGCTTAATATTTTGAATATTTTCCATGTCTAGGAGATGAGTAAGAATTTTCTCCAGCCTCTGAAGTTCCATGGGGACTGCCGAAAATCGAGCGCAGTCTCGAAACTTTTTCAAAAATTCTTCCTGGCTCAAGGGGTTTTGGGGATGCCCTTTAAAAACGTCAATCCTCTTAGAGAAAGACTTCCCTGAATTTGTGTGAATGTTTACTATCGTACTTGATTTGGCCAAGCCTTCATCGACCTGAACCAGAACCTTTTTGGCCAATTCTGCAGTTCGGGGCTGCTTAACCACCTCAACTTCGAAATCTTCGAGGGTAACTTCCTCCCTCTGGATGGCCACGGCCACCGTGTAAGGGATGCTGAACTGGGCATCGACCTGGGGATTGTCCCGGATCTGGAAAGGATGGCCGACCGTGTCATAGATCACAGGCGAGGCCTGAATTGTCACCATTTGCACATCTCTTTCCATAAGCCTATTTTCCTGCATTAACGAAAGGGTGGCTTCAATGGCTCCATGGGCCAGACGACAGCAAGGGTAGGGCTTGGCACTGAGATTCACCACTTCGTATCTTTTACCCAGTTGATCCGTCAACCGATTCAAGGTTTCCTGATTCATCCAGTCCACAGTTCGGTCCCCGTAAAGGGTAAAGAATCCCCATGGGCCCTGGAGAGTGTTTTTAGCTCCGGTTAGGCCCCGTTCCGCCAAGAGGGCCGAAAAAACTCCGGCCCTAGCCGAAAAGGCGGGCTGCATTCTTTTGGTTAGAGCCCCATCTGCTCGCCCCTGGCGATTGCCAGCAGCCTGGCTAAAAGCAATGCCCAGAGCATTGACCATCTGATCCTCGCTGAGTCTCAGGATCTTACCCGCAGCGGCAGCGGCCCCAAAAGCGCCCAGCGTAGCCGTGTTATGCCAGCCATGAAAGAGAGGAGCGGCATTCCCTATGCGGGCCATCAGATCAATACCCAAGATCACGGCGGCCAGGAATTCTTTTCCGGAGGCTCCCTTTGTTTCCGCCAAAGCCAAGGCGGCCGGAAGCACCGAGACATTGCAGTGAGCTCCGACCAGGCCTTCATGGGTATCGTCGAAATCCCGTCCATGGATCATCATGCTATTGGCGAAGGCCGCGTCTTGAGCGGGCGCTTTCCCCCCAAAAACCAAGATGGAACTATCGGGACGACCGCCCTGCTCTTTAATCAGATGAACAACCTCGGAGCATCCCGTGGCTGTAGACCCGGCCAGCGCCACCCCAAGCGTGTCGAGAATGAACATCTTGGCCGTAGGGATGTTTTCCACTGCTATATCCTCGTAACTGGTTTGCACTACACTCTTGGCAAGGTCGAAGATCGCGTCCCTCATTTCTCCCCCTCATCTTAAATGATCGCTCCTTAATCGAGCCGAGCGATTCACAGAAAGGAAGCCTCCCGATAGATACCATATACCTCTTTGAAAACCTTGACCATCTCGCCCATAGTGGCATAAGCTCGAATGCACTCTAACAGGTAAGGCATCACGTTCTTCTTCGCCTCTGCCTCCTGCCTCAGCTCAGCCAGAGACTTCCGTACTCTTTCCCCATCCCTTTGGCTTTTGACTTCATTAAGGCGGTGAATCTGTTTATCGCGAACCTCGGGGTCCATTTCGTGGATCTGGATCTCGTGGGTCTCTTCCTTCTCCGAGACGAACTTGTTCACTCCGACTCTAACGATTTCCCCGCTGCGGATTTTGCGCTCATTGATGTAGGCTTCCCGAGCCATCTCCTTTTGGATGAAGCCCCTTTCAATAGCCGCCAGGATTCCACCCATACTTTCAATCTTATCCATCCATTTATAGATTTCTTTTTCCGCCTCGTTGGTCAAAGCTTCTACGTAATAAGACCCCGCCAATGGATCAACCACATCCCCGATCCCTGTTTCGTAAGCCAGGATCTGTTCGACCCGCAAGGCCGTTAGCGCGGCCTCTTCCGTGGGAATAGCATAGGCTTCATCATAACCGGGCAGGCGCATCGATTGTGCCCCGCCAAAGGCTATGGCCATCGCGCCCACGGTCATGCGAGCAATGTTATTTAGGGGCTCGCGCTTTTGCATCCAATCACCACCCGCGGCGCTGTAAAATCTAAGCCGCATGGAGTCTGGTTTCTTTGCTTTGAAGCGCTCCTTCATCAGGCGCGCCCAGGTCCTGCGGGCTGCCCGCAGGCGGGCGATGGATTCGAAGAAATCGAATTTTCCGCAACCCCCGGGGTGTATGCCGAAGGCAAAGATATAGGCGAAATCATCAATATCGTATCCGCGACGCATCATCTCTTTAGCGTATTCCATGGCATTGAGGAATGAATAAGCGATGGTCTGGATAGGGGTAGCGCCAGCGCTGGCCTGGTGACCGGTAATACTCAGGGGATTAAAGCGAGGAGATTCCTTGATGCAATACTCGATCGTATCACCAATGAGCCGGAGGGAAGGTTCAGGCGGGAAGATCCAGGTTCCCCGGGCCACGTACTCCTTCAAAATGTCATTCTGGATGGTCCCCCGGAGTTTCTCCGGGGAAACCCCCTGTTTTTCCCCAGCGACAACATACATAGCCAGGATGATGCTAGCTGTTGCATTGACGGTAAAGGAGGTGCTGATCTTGTCGAGAGGAATGCCCTCAAAGATTTCTTCCATATCTCTTAAGGTGTTGATCGCTACTCCTACCCGGCCCACATCGAACTCGGCGGCCGGGTCATCAGCGTCAAGCCCCAATTGGGTGGGAAGATCCAGAGCCACTGAGAGGCCGGTCTGGCCATGGTCCAGGAGAAACCGGAAGCGTTCGTTGGTAGTTGTAGCAGTTTCGAAGCCAGCATAAAGCCGCATGGACCAGAACCTTCCTCGGTACATGAGCGGATAGATTCCGCGCGTGAAGGGATACTGCCCTGGTTCTCCCAAGTCGCGTTCGTAATCAAAACCTTTTAAATCTTTCGGCGTATAAGAGACTTTGAGGTCGCTTCCCCAGGTGGTTTTCGCCTCCCGGGGGGTAAGTTTCCTCCTTTCCTCCGCCTTCTCAGAAGAATTCTTGGCTGTTTCTTGCATGGTTTCACCTTCCTTATCCAGAATATTTCAGATTACCTGGTTCTTTTTCAACTCTTCTATCGCCTGAGGCGAATATCCCAGAAGTTTTCCCAGAATTTCTTCATTATGCTCTCCCAGGGCTGGTTGGGGGCTGAAGGCCTCTTCATGACTTTCTGACATTTTGATTGGGTTTCCGGTCACTTTCAATTTTCCACAGACAGGATGGTCTATTTCTCTGATCATCTCGCGATGCAAAACTTGAGGATCAGCCACCGCCTCATCGAGATTGTAAACAGGTCCGGCTGGCACCCCCTTTTCTACAAAGATCTTCATCCACCCATCGCGGGTCTTGGTGAGAAAGGCCTCCTCCACGAGGCGGTAGAGCTCCGCTCGATTTTCATAGCGCTTGACCCGGCTGTTGTACCGTGGGTCCTCTTTCAGTTCCGGATGGCCGATGGCATCGCAGAAGGCCAGCCAGAGCCGCTCCACGACCGCGTCGATGGCAACGAATTTTCCGTCCCTGGCCTTAAAGGCACGGATGGGCACGCCAGAGGCATGGCCCGACCCGATAGGAACGGGGACCTCTCCACCAATAAAGTAGTATTGAACGCGGTAGGTGAGCAGGGCAATCTGGCAATCCAGCATGCTGATATCGATATTCTGCCCTACCCCGCTCTTCTCGCGCTGATAAAGGGCAGCCAGAATCCCCTGGACGGCAAAAAGCCCGCCGGCTAAATCCCCCATGGGGAGCCCCATCCTCACTGGGTCTCGACCCTCCTCGCCGGTAAAGCTCATGGCTCCCCCCATGGCCTGAATGATGAGGTCCAGAGCTGGGCGATCCCGGTATGGACCGTTTTGCCCAAAACCAGAGAGGGAGCAAGAGATGATTCGGGGGTTAACCTTCTTGCAGGCTTCATAATCGATGCCCAGCCTCTCTCGTACCCCAGGCCGGAAATTGTCAAAGACTATATCGGATTTTTTTACCAATTCAAAGAAAATGCGTTTTCCCTCTGGACTTTTGAGATTTAAAGTCAGGCTCTTTTTATTGCGGTTAAAGCCAAGAAAATAGGCGCTAAATCCATTGACGAAATAAGGGGGCATAGTCCGGGAATGGTCTCCCTCTCCCAGAGGTTCAATCTTGATAACTTCTGCTCCCAAATCTCCCAGAATTTGGGCCCCATAGGGACCAGCGAGAGCTTGTGAAAGATCCAGAATTCTAACCCCTCTCAACGGCAAGGTCATTTTCCTCCCCCCTATCTTTTGGAAATTGGCCTGTTTGGTGAAAACTATAACGGAATATTTCCATGGAATACTCTCCTCGGGCTTATCTTGCCTCGCAGAAGCTCCAGGGTCTGGACCAAGAATCGCCGCGTTTCCGCGGGGGCGATCACCTCGTGGATGCGCAAGCTGGCAGCGGAATAATAAGGAGTATAGAATCGCTCCTCATATTCTTTGATCTTCGCTTTTTTGAACTCTTCCGGGTTCTCAGATTTCTTTATCTCTTCCCGAAATACAAGATTCACGGCCGCTTCCGGGCTCATTACCGCAAACTCCCCACTAGGCCAGGAGAGGATGCGATCCGTCCCCAGGGCAGGGTGCCCTCCCATGGCGGTAACGCCACCGCCATAAGCTTTTCGGATGATAATTGAAACCTTCGGCACCGTGCTCTCGCTGATAGCGTAGAGAACTTTGGCTCCATGACGGATGATCCCTTTATACTCCTGGTCTTTTCCCGGAAAGTAACCAGGCACGTCGATGAGAAAAACAATGGGCAGGTTGAAGCAATCGCAAAAGCGGATGAACCTAGCTTCTTTGTCGGAAGAGTCTACCGTCAGCGATCCGCTAAGGAAGCGGGGCTGATTGGCCACGAGGCCAACCGGATAGCCATCCAGGCGAGCAAAACCTGTGACGATGCTCTGACCGAAACCTCTCTTGACCTCAAAAAAATCCCCCTCATCAAAGATCTTCTGAATAACCTTGTGGACGTCATAGAATTTCTTCCGGTCATCGGGGATTAATTTTTCCAGGCCTTCGACCAGTCGATTGGGATCATCTTTAGGAGGAGTCCGCGGTGGGAATTCCCGGTAGTTAGAGGGGAGGAACCCGATAAGTTTGCGAATCCGCTGTAGACACTCCTCCTCGGAAGAACACCGAAAATCCGCGCAGCCGGAGATTTCCGTATGAACCCGGGCTCCGCCCAGATCCTCCAAGGAAATGTCTTCCCCTGTTGTTTCCTTGATCACCCGCGGGCCGGTAATGGTCATATGGCTGATTCCATCCACCATAAAAATAAAATCGGTTAGAGCCGCCCCGTAGACGGCATTTCCCGCACAGTTTCCCAGGATGGCAGAGATCAAGGGAACTTTTCCCGAGGCCATGGTATAGCTGAAGAAATTCGAACCATGGGTGAGCTGCATCTCCTTCTGGATTCTTTCCCCGGCCGAATCATTCAGGGCAATCAAGGGAGCCCCCATCTCCGCAGCCGTATCGATCGTATGGCAAACTTTGAAGCGATGGATAACCCCCACCGACCCCCCCATTATCGTGGCGTCCTGGGCATAAACACAGACTAACCGCCCATCGATCTTTCCGTGACCAGTGACGACGCCATCGCCTAAACTATCCTCTTTGGCCAAGCTAAAATCCAGGGAAGCTAAGGAAAATATTTCCTGGAAGCTTCCTGGATCCAGCAATTTATCGATCCTCTCCCGGGCAGTAAGTTTCTTCTGCTCATGGTGTTTATCGATTCGAGCTTGGCCACCCCCTCGGGCCACCCTTTCCCTTAAATCCTTTAGAACCTGGGTTTTTTCTTCCATAGCTTTTTGCTGCTCCTTATCTGGCAGTATGCTACCGCTCCACTAATTCCATCAGCACCCCGTAAGTATTTTGGGGATGAATAAAGGCTATACGGGACCCTCGCGCGCCCGGTCTCGGTTTTTCATCGATGAAGCGGATGCCTTTCTTTTTCAGCTCTTCGATGGCTTCTGCGATATTTTTCACCTGGAAAGCGATATGTTGAAACCCTTCCCCCCTTTTCTCGATGTGCCGGGCAATGGCACTGCTGCGGTCCTTGTTCTCCAAAAGTTCGAAATCTACCTCTCCAATTGTCACAAAAGCTCCGCGGCTGGTGCCGTGATCCATCTTCTCTCCTACTTTAAAGCCGAGAGTCTCTTCATAAAACTTCAGAGTGGCTTCCAGGTCTTTAACTGCGATGCCGATATGGTCAATCCTTTCCATCATAGCTGGCCCCTTTCCTTTCTAAGTTAAAGAACCTAGTTTTTTCCGAGCATTGTTGTGGATAAAAGAAACAATATCTTCAAAGGAAGAATCTGTAGGAAAGATGCCATCCACTCCCAGAGATTTCATTTTCTCGATGTCTTTTTTGGGGATGTTCCCCCCAACGACCACCAGCACATCGGTTATTCCCTCTTCCTCTATCCTCTGCATAAGGCGCTGGGTGATCGGAAGGTGAGAGCCGGAAAGCATGCTCAAGCCGATGACGTCCACGTTTTCCTGAATCGCCGCTCGGACGATCTCATCCACCGTTCGGTGTAGGCCCGTGTAAATGACCTCCATGCCCGCATCCCGCAGAGCCAGAGATACCACCTTGACTCCCCGGTCATGGCCGTCCAACCCTGGTTTGGCTATCAAAATCCTGATGGGAATGCTTTTGCTCATGAATTCCTCCATTTAAAAGACTAGAAGATGGGGTCAGATGGGGTCAGGCAATTGTAATAAAGTATTTTTTCTTCCCCTTTTTCCTTAGGTTTATTTCCATGGCTTCCACCTTTCCTGCTAAATCCTTGTCTCTCTGAAGGAGATTTTCGATTTTCATTACTCCCAAGCTTATGGTCATTGACTCGCGGTTAAAATATTGGGCAATTACCTTGACTCGGCAGCCGGTCAATTTCCTGGCCAAGTAGGCTACCAGGCCACGACCATAAGCCCCCAGCCGGTCTCGGGTCAAAGAATAGAATCAATCTTGGGGAATCCTCATTCCATTCACTACTTCCCGAACAATTTCTGCCAGCGGAATTTCCCAATAGGCAGGCTCATGGCTTTTTCTAAGGCCTTCTATCTTTTCGACGAATTCATCCTCCCCCAAATACCGTTGATCTTTAACCTTATAATATTTCTCTTGATGGCCCGCGGTGAGTCCATCTAAGACAAACTGTTGATACCGCCTGTGAGCTAAGGATCTATTTTTACCGAATTGACTCAAAACCAAGTCTGCGGGAACAAGGTCATCCTTTACCTTACCCAGATAGCTCAAGTGACCATTCCACGGGTACTTTTCAGGAAACTCCACAATCCCAGCCCGAACCGGATTCAAATGGATATATTCAATTGTTCAACTTAAAATTCCTTTTAAAACTCCTTCCAATACTCAACCCGTCCTACCATGGACCTCTAACCGATATTAACCATTCCTGATCCTGCGCCCCTCTGATGAGGCTTATTGGGGATGGAAATGTGAGTTACACCTACAAATCTTCAGCCATTCGACGCCAGGGGAATCAAGGATTACTGGATGAAAGCACTCGCTGTGCTGTGAATCAAATTCTGAAGAGCGTAGTGCGGGAAATCTGCACGCTACGTTCTGTGGGGGTTGGGGCACCCATTGGGTAGCCCCTTCTACCCGGCGGAATTGGAGATAGGGCCTTAGCCACTACGCCAGCTCTCTACTCTACCCGTTCCCTATGGTTGAAAGCAGCAAACCCCCCCGCGAGGATATTAGCCCTTTCACCAATGTGTTGTTCCAGAGATAAACCTAAAGCCTATTTTACGATGCCCATTTGTTTCACCAGGGACTTGTAAATTTCATATTCCTTCATTACATGATCCTTGAAATCCTTGGGGCCTCGGAAAACAAGAATCTTCCCTACCTTATGAGCATCTTTTTGGAATTGGGGATCGTTGACTGCTTGTTGACTAACCTCCACCCAGCGGTCTATAACATACTGAGGCAGCCCCACCGGGCCTGATACTCCCTGCCAGCCCACAATGTTGAGACGGGGGAACCCTGCCTCTTTAGCGGTGGGCACATCTGGGAAGTCAGCTAGGCGTCGGGGTGAAACTACTGCAAGGGCTCGGACTTTACCCGCATCCAGCATGCCTCTGCTCTCGGTGACCTGCTGAGCAGCAAGATCTACATGCCCGCCGGCCAGGTTTGCCACCGTAGGAGCGCCTCCTGGGAAGACCACCATATTTGCTTCCTTATAGTTAATGTCGGCTATGGAAAACAACTGAGCGATGGCAAAAGCGCCGATTCCAGTGGGGCCAGCACAGCCCCATTTATAGGCTTTAGGGTTTTGCTTAAGATCATCCACCATCTGTTTGAGGGTTTTCCATTTGGAGCCAGCCGGCACCATGTAGAATACCACATCTTCAACGATCTGAGCTATCCAGATTCGTTTCTTCCAATCAAAAGGTAAATCAGGCAATGCTGCGCCGGTCATGGGAGAGTTAGCGTGGTTGTCCATAAAAAGGGTATAGCCATCGGGCTTGGCGGATATCAGCCTCTGTAACCCGATTGCGCCGGATCCTCCGGGCATATTGATCACGCTTATGGGGTGGCCCCATTTTTTGGACGCATATGGGGCGATCAATCTGGCTGCTACGTCCGCTGCGCCGCCGGGTGCCCAGGCCACAATTATGTCTACGCCCTTGGTAGGATACTGAGGAGCCTCTTTTTGCGCGTAGGCAGAAAAAGCTGCAAAGTTCAGTAAAATTGCGAGCAGAAACGCGCCACTAACGACCATCTGCATTCTCATTCTTTTCATAGCTGAACCTCCTTCTTGATAGAGATTGCTGTTAATTGGCCATCAATAACCAATATACACCTTAATCCCCACTTGCTCTATTTTACATTATTTATGCTCAAGCCATGGTCTTTCCGGATTTCCGGAAGTAGCGAAAATAAACTGATGCTCCGATGGTGCATACTGCCGTGGAAATCAGAAATATAGTCATGGGCCGGGTGATAAATATAGCGGGCGAGCCAGCGGACATGGAAAGGGACTGCCTGACAGAGTTTTCTAACAATGGTCCCAGTATGAGTGCCAGGACCAATGGCGCTGCAGGAAATTTTAATTTGCGCATCAAGTAGCCGATAACGCCGAAAAGTAGGGCCATCCACACATCAAACATGTTATTCCTGACGCTGAAGGCTCCAACGAAGCAGCACAAAAATATCAAAGGGGCTAAATAATGATAGGGAATAACGGTGATCCTGGCCCACAATCCCACCAAAGGCAGATTCAGAATAAGAAGCATTACATTTCCGATATACATGCTTGCAATAATTGTCCAGACAAAATCAGGATTTTTGCTGAAAAGGATCGGCCCGGGTTGAAGCCCGTAAATCATCAAGGCGCTTAAGAGAACCGCCAGGGCTGGCGAAGTGGGTATCCCGAGGCTGAACAGGGGAATAAAACCAGCGCTGGTACAGGCGTTATTGGCCCCTTCAGGAGCAGCCACGCCCGCCAAAGATCCCTGTCCAAATTTCTCCGGATGGCGCGAAAACTTTTTTTCAATATCGTAAGACAAAAATGAGGTCACCCCAGGAGTACAGCCGGGCAATAATCCAAAGCAAAATCCTGTAACTGTAGAGCGCAGTATCGCCCCGGCCGACTCAAGCAGCTCTTGAAATGTGGGGTACAATCTGCCTATTTTCTGGTAAACTTCTCTGCCTATTTCCTCAGAATTTATCATGATCTCGCTGATAGCAAAAAGCCCTATTACTACGCTGATGAAATCTATCCCTCCCAGTAGCTGCACCGTTCCGAAGGTGAAACGTGATGTACCAGTAACTGGATCTTGACCTATAGTTGAAAGCAGAAAGCCTGCCAGCGCGGATATTATCCCCTTCGCCAAAGACCGTTCGGAAAGTCCCACAATGGCGCTAAAAGCCAGACACATTATGCCGAAATATTCCGGCGGTCCAAAAGCCAATGCAAAATCAGCCAGAGGAGGAGCGAAGAATGTAAGTCCCACCAAAGCCAATGTCCCTGCAACAAAAGAAGAAATGGCAGCAATAGCCAGAGCTATCCCGGCTTTACCTTGCCTGGCCAATTGGTACCCATCAAAGGTAGTAACAACAGAGGAAACCTCGCCCGGGGTATTAACCAGAATAGCCGTGGTAGAGCCTCCGTACATGGCCCCATAGTAAATAGCCGCCAGCATGATTACTGCAGGGGTGGGGCTAAGCATAGCTGTAATGGGCAGCAATATGGCTATGCCCGAGGTGGGCCCTATCCCGGGCAAAACACCCACCAGGGTCCCCAATAATGCCCCCAGAAATGCGAAGAGGAGGTTTTGCGGTGCCGCTGCTAAGGTTAATCCATCTAAAAGGTAGCTTACGGTAGACATTTAACCTCCTTCCAGCCCCAAAAGATCCGATGGAAAGGGAATCCCCAGCCAGAATTTAAAAGAAAACAGCGCAATTGCCGAAGTAACAACCGCTAAAACAATCAGCTCTCTCCAGCGCTTGGCTCCAAAAAGCCTGGAGAAAACTATTAGCAATATTGTGGTACTGGCAAAATAACCTAAAATATTTTGACTCAGTATATACAATGCAGCAAGAACCATGAAACCCGCAACCCTTTTAGTTACAATCTTTGACGGCCACTCAACCCTTTCAGTTTTTTTCCCAAATAAAATAGCTTCAATTACGAGTAAGAATGCACATATTGTCAGGCCAATCCCCAGCCACATGGGGAAAAAACCCGGGAGCAAGGTCTTAGTAAAAAGGGGCGGGGGAATTCTTCGAGATAACTCAATAACCACAAGTCCCATTATAGCCAGCAGGCTTCCTGCTAAGATATCTGCCTTCTTCAAAGAGATTTCCTCCTCGATAGTGGTTGGATTTGCTTAAAAGTTTTTTAAAATTATTCGGTGATATTTTTTGCCACGGTTATTGAGTCGAGTAGACCGGTTTCTGCCGATACTGTAAGTTGATGTTTGTTTTCTCTGTTGGCCGGCTGGTTTCCCGGCGGTGCCACACGATTTCAACCCTATATCCGTTGGCCCCCTTGGAGGCTCCATATTGGCACCTTCTGGAAACTCCTTTTCATACTTCCCTCCAGAATGTTTGGGGTTAGGGTAAATAAGGCTATAAATTTAGAATGCCTGTTTTAAAAAGGACGAAACAGGAAGGCACCCCCAAAGGGAAATCATAAGCCCTTTGGAGGTTTCACTTGATCATCTTCTGATAACCCCACCTTCTCATTTTACTCCTCAGAAGGTAAATTGATGAGTATACTTGGCTACGGGAAAGAACAATTACCTCAAAAATACTCTTATCGTCATGGGCAGTCAAGGGAATTTTTGGCTTGGGAAATATCCTTGATTTTCAAGCCCAAATTGAAGATTTACATTTGAACTATTGCATCCCGAAGGAAAATTCAAAAAAGAAGACTTCAGGAAGAAGTCTACAGACCCCCCAGCTGGGCCATCTGTGCCGACAAAATCGGTATCACAGAATTTACAGACCGCGTTTAGCCGGCCTTCATCTCGGCCCGACCATAAATTGCAACCGGCAGAGCGGCACAAAACTGCACGCCGTCCCGAATGGAAGCCCTCTCCCTGCAGAGTGTAGAAGATCTCCTTAACA
>JACRCA010000107.1 GCA_016234425.1 Deltaproteobacteria bacterium
CAGAACAGCTTCTCCGGCGCGATCTCGGCGCTGATCAACTGCAAGGGCATCGCGGGTGCCATCGGCTCGATCGGCATCATCAAAGCCTCCGATGTTGAGAATGCCTGCAATACCACTGTCAATTTGCTGGTCTTGCCGTTGGAGTCGATGATCAGCGGCCTGGCACTCGACTCCAAGCTGTCGTTGACCGGCGGCTGCATGATGGTGGATGAAAACGACGACCTGATTGATAATTTGGCGGATCAAAAGACCGGGTATGGAGTGGGAGGAGATTTTACCCGGATGATCCTGGAGAACCTCAAAACCTCCGGGGTTCAGCAAGCCCACAAGGAGGACCGCATTGTATTCACTTCGCTCACCCCCTGGCCTGGTGAGCTGATCTGCGCCGAAGGCCGCTATATGGAAGGCCTTCCTTCAGAACCCTCTCCCCCCGGGGGGAGAGGGCAGGGTGAGGGGGGCCTAATTGAAAAACGGGCCGCCATCTTCATCGGCCCCGAATTCGGCACGGTCTCCCGCCCCGACCTGGTCGCCGCCGCACGCGAGGCCGGCGACGGGGGCTTCGATGTCCTGATCACCTGCGCCTTCAACTACGACGCCCACTCCTCGGATTTCAACAAACTCGGCCGCATCCCGGTCCTCAAGGCCCGGATGAACGCCGACCTGCACATGGCCGACGATCTCAAAAACACCGGCAAGGGCAACCTTTTTGTCATCTTCGGCGAGCCGGATATCGATATCCTCGACGCCCCGGAAAATCAAATCCAGGTCAAAATCAACGGCGTCGATGTCTTCCACCCCACCACCGGTGAAGTCCGCAGCGACGGCCCCGAAGGCATCGCCTGCTGGTTTATCGACACTGACTACAACGAAGAAAGCTTTTTCGTCCGCCACGCCTACTTCCTGGGGGCCAACGATCCCTATAAATCCCTCAAGACCACCCTTAAAGCCGAAGTCAACGAAGAGGCTTGGGCATCCTTGAACAGCGACACCTCCCGGCCCTTCGATAAACCCAAATCTGGCAGGATTGCGGTGAAGGTGATCAATCATTTGGGGGATGAAGTGATGAAGGTGTTCAGGGTCACATGATGGGGTAGATCGCTATGATGAATATTCAAAAGGAAATCATAACTTGGCTTCATGACAGGCCGAACTGGCAGCAAGAAGCAGTCGCTCGAAGTCTTGCAAATGGACATATTAGTGATCTGGATTTAGATGAACTGACAGCCCTGTGCAAAATAGGGGATGGTCAAAAGGTCGCTGTAGAGCAATCTTTTTCAGGTATTGATGGTTATGACGCCCCTCAAAACCAATCACTCCGTATTGTCTCCATTGGCGACATACAAGGAATAGAGAACCTACGACCCAGAAAACCTATTCTCTTCGGCGAAAGAAATCTTGTCGTCGTATATGGGGGTAACGGTTCCGGCAAGTCTGGTTATGTTCGTATCATTAAGAAGGCATGTGGCAAAGAAAAAGCACGAGAATTGAGAGCAAATATATTCGCAGAGGTCCCCTCCAAACGCTGCTGTAAAATCGAATACAAGATCGATAAAGTAAAAGAAGCAAAGGAATGGATGGCGGATGGAGTTCCCCTTGGCGAATTGGCAGGAATTGACATCTTCGATACTGATAGCGGCCGACTATATCTGAGTAAGGAAAGCGAAGTCTCCTATAAACCCCGTTCAGTAGCAATATTTGACGATCTGGTTAGAGCATGTGAAGGAGTCAGACATCGCCTACAACAAGAGAAGAACGCTCTTTTCAGCAAGCTGCCGACCATTCCCTTTGAATACACAAACACCCAATCTGGAAAGCTGTTCGGAAACTTGAAGGCTACCCACACTGAAAGTGAACTGACGTCCATTCTTTTCTGGAGCAAAGAAGATCAAGAAAAGCTTAATGAGTTAGAAGAACGACTGAAGGGGGACGATCCCGCCAGGTTGGCGGCTAAAAAGCGAACCCAGAAGAGCGAAATCGAGAACATTCTTAATAAAATTACTAATGCCTTGTCGGCCTTTGGCCCAGAGTCGTGCGAAAAACTAACTGATCTCAAAACCCAGGCTTACAAGAAGCGTAAAATAGCGATGGAAGGTGCGGCGCAATTACTTCAATCCGCTTCCCTTGATGGAGTCGGTACCGATACGTGGCGTGCTCTATGGGAGGCCGCAAGGCGGTACTCTGAGGAAAAGGCCTACCAAACATTTACTTTTCCTTACACGGCTGACGGAGCAAAGTGTGTACTGTGCCAGCAGTTGCTTCTTCCGGAGGCGCAACAACGTCTTTCGGAATTTGATGGATATGTCAAAGGCGAGCTTGAGGAAACGGCGCGTGTCATTGAGATGGAGTGCAAGGATAAGCTGGGATTGCTTCCCACCATCTTGGATGATGATTCGTTGAGAACCTCTTGCCACGCAGCAGGCCTCGAAGAAGATTGGATGGAGAGGCTGGCAAGCCTTTGGAAAGCCGCCGCGATTACAAAGAAACAGCTCTTGGGGGCGTCCTTGGATAAGAATGCGGGCATAGAACGGAACACCTACCCTTGGGTCGAGGTACTCCAGGAACAAAGCGCCAACCTTGAAAAGCAGGCGCAGCAGCACGATGAAGATGCTAAATCATTTGACAACGCCAAAGCCTTAAAGGATAAGATCGAACTTAAGGCCAAGCAATGGACATCCCAACAGGCCGACAGCATCAAGAAAGAGTTGCCAAGGCTCAAAAAAATTGCACAATATGACGAATTGATTAGGGGCACAGATCATACCGCCATCTCCAACAAAGCAGGGAATATCGCCAAAAAGATTATTACGGTGGCTTACATTAGGCGTTTTAACGATGAATTGGATAAGCTGGGGGCCAAGCGGATCAAAGTAGAACTTGTGAAGACCAGAGTAGCCTACGGGAAGCCAATGCACTCAATTAAGCTTCGAGGTGCGACGGTCGTTGGTGTGGCTCCGCTCGACATATTGAGTGAGGGTGAAAAGCGGATCATCGAATTGGCCGCCTTTTTGGCTGACGTCACAGGTCGGCCGAGCAAGGCTCCTTTCATTTTTGACGATCCTATATCCTCATTGGATCAGGACTTTGAGGAGAAAACCATCGACCGTCTTATCGGACTAAGCGCTGATAGGCAAGTAATCATATTTACTCATCGACTTAGTTTTCTGGGAATTTTGTGCGATAAGTCCGATCCCGATACGGTTTGTATCCGTAATGAACCGTGGGGCACTGGGGAACCTGGCGATGTGCCTCTGTTCGGAAAGCGGCCTGACAAGGCCTTAAACAAACTACATGATGAACGGTTAGCGCAGGCAGAGAAGGTTTTGCAGGATCATGGTTCGGAGGCATACTATCCTCTCGCTAAATCTATCTGTACTGATTTCCGAATACTCGTTGAGAGGATTGTTGAGCTCGTATTACTTGCGGATGTGGTGCAACGTCACCGTCGGGATATCAATACAAAGGGAAAAATTGACAACCTATGTAAAATAAGAAAAGAAGACTGCGAAGTCATTGATCATTTTATGACTAAGTACTCTCCTTATGAGCATAGTCAATCTTTTGAAGCTCCGGTAAATGTTCCTGACCCAGAATCAATCAGAAAAGACATTGAGAGCCTTCTTGAGTGGCATAATGAGTATAAAACTCGACCAGTGGAGTTAAGCAAATGACCCTCGCCGAAAGGCAGTCTGCGCCTTTCAGAGTGATGTGATGCAATTCCTCATTGCTGACACCTTCACCGACAGCCTTGCCAAACTCACCGGCGAAGAGCAAAAGGCCACAAAAACTACCGCCTTTGACCTGCAGATGAACCCGGAAACTCCCGGGCTCCAGTTTCACAAACTGTCCAAGGCCAAAGACAAGAACTTCTGGTCGGTTCGGGTCAGCAGTGACATCCGTCTGATTGTCCATAAAACCGAAAAAAGCCTTCTTTTATGCTATGTAGGTCATCACGATGCCGCTTATCAGTGGGCAGAAAGGCGGAAGCTGGAGATCCACCCAAAAACGGGGGCGGCCCAACTGGTGGAGCTGAGGGGGCGGGTAGAGGAGGTTAAAGTCCCTCAGTACCAAGTGCCCCCGCTGACATATCAACAAAAACCGCCCTTATTTAACGCCCTTTCAGACGATAAATTGCTCGGGTATGGGGTTCCGGCCGAATGGCTGAAGGATGTTCGGGAAGCCGACGAAGACTCCCTCTTGGAAATAGCCGATCATCTTCCCGGGGAGGCCGCTGAGGCCCTTTTGAACCTGGCCACTGGGGTAACGCCTCCATCTTTCCTCCTGACCACACCCGCCCTGGATCCGTTTGCCCATCCAGATGCCCAACGCCGTTTCAGGACGATGAACAATGTGGAGGAATTAAAACAAGCGCTGGAATATCCCTGGGAAAAATGGACTATCTTCCTCCATCCGGCCCAGCGGCAACTGGTCGAGAGGGATTATACCGGCCCGGCCAGGGTTTCAGGCTCGGCCGGAACAGGGAAAACGATCGTAGCCTGGGCCTGCGACGACGAGGTCATTCCTTTACAGAGAAGAATCGAAACGGTGGCCGATGAATCAGACCTCCAGGAAGTCTATGACACCGAGCGCCACCTACTCTACGTCGCCTGCACCCGTGCCCGGGACCACCTTCTCATTACCAGCGCCGAAAACCCCTCAGAATTCCTGGATGATCTCAGGAATTAATTTTTGGAAATACCAGGGGAAGAGATGCTTAAATTAAAGGACATCGACAGAATTAAGCTTTTTATCCGTGATCGAATTGAAATCACCAATCCCGGGGGACTTCCCCGAGGCTTGTCCAAGAAAGCCTTCGGGACCATTTCGGTTAGGCGCAACGAGATCATCTCCGATCTTTTCTTTCGACTCCACAAAGTCGAGCGTATCGGCATGGGGATTCAGCGAATGCGGGAGGCCGTGGCGGATACCGGATTAAAAGAGCCGGATTTTGATACCAATGGCTTTTTTCGGGTTATCTTCTATAGAGAAGTGAAGACAGAAGGTAATGCCCCCCCAATCACCCCCCCAATCACCCCCCTAATCACCCCCCTAATCCACCTGACCGATTTAGAGAAAAAGATCCTCCAAAAAATTTCTGAAAATCCACAGATTTCAGGAAGTAAGCTCTCAAATGCTTTGGAAATCAGCATCTCCACCATTAAAGAATATCTAAATAAGCTCAAGAAAAAAGGAGTGTTGCGTCGCATAGGAAAAGCCAGGAATGGATACTGGGAGGTAGTAAAGTAAAATGTTCGCAATCAACCTATCGGAATTGGGAAAAATTTAAGGTTACGCTATGA
Source organism: Deltaproteobacteria bacterium (assembly GCA_016234425.1). Taxonomy (GTDB): domain Bacteria; phylum Desulfobacterota; class SM23-61; order SM23-61; family SM23-61; genus JACRCA01. The sequence continues at coordinate 5,298 of JACRCA010000107.1, forward strand.
ATGAGCGTGATAAAATCATTCGGACGGTACTGGAACATTATCCAGACACCCAGGCCATCTATCTTTTCGGCTCCCGTACCGCCGGGGAAGAATGGCCGGAGAGCGACGTGGATACGGACTTAATTTTCCGTGAATTCTTTACTAGATAGGAATAGATAAATGCCCGGAACCTGGACAACCGACTTGACGCATTTCCTCGACGAAGACGGCAATTTAGCCTTCATCCCGGGACCGGCCTTTCGATTGGCCGAATACTTTACGGCTATTGTGGCCCTGGCCTCCCATCCCGATCCGGATATCCCGTCTTCATTTCGGGTGCGTTGCCGTCGCCGGCCCGGGCGAAGACCCTGCCAGGGAATGATCGATTGCGACCTCGATTTTGAGACGGAAGCCATCGGATGGTGGTGTCCGGTGTGCGGGGATAATGGGTACATCTATAATTGGCAGGGCTCGCTATGGGATTTGAGGGGAATGGAGGAAAGGCAGTGATGGGTTAATGATTGTGGAGCTAAGACCGATATGGAATTTTAAATTGGCAGAGTCCTATGAATCTGGATTATAAAGAGATATTTAGTGGATTGAACCAGGCCGGGATCGATTATTTGGTGGTTGGGGGACTGGCCGTCAATTTCCACGGAATACCCCGGATGACCTACGACCTGGATTTGATGCTTCTGCTGGAACCGGACAATATTTTAAAGATGGTCGAGCAAAGGACCTGGATAATCTGAAAAAAATCCGAGAAGAGTGAGACGGGGAATGAAAGACTACAAACCGAAAAGCCTGTCTTCATCAGGGAAAAATATTGATTCAAACCCGGGCAAAGGTTTTGATTACCACGTCAGCCA
>JACRCA010000104.1 GCA_016234425.1 Deltaproteobacteria bacterium
TCCCCCTCCCATGCTCCCCGAAAAGAATTGCCCTAAACTTAAAAGAGTAATCGCGTTCAACGATCCCCCCTTTCCGGTCAAAAAATCTTTTCTTATTCAATATATAAAAAAATGCACTGCCCGTCAACCCTATTCGATGCCCCGTTCTTAGAAGGCCCGCGCAACCTTTCAACCGCCGGCCACTGGAGGAAAGACGCTGAGAACATCTCCGGGTTGCAGGGGATCTTCCGGGCTCCGGTGAATCCCGTTTACCAAGGTGATCATGGGTATGGATTCCGGAATCTTCAGCTTTTCTAAAACTTGACCCACGGTCGTCCCTTCCTCCAGATCCAATGAACAGGAATACTTATCGCTACCCGCGGGAAGGTATTCTCGAAAATTGGCAAATAGCTTAACTTCAACTTTCATGCTCGCGGTTTCGCTCCTTTAGGAGTTCCCTAAAATTTATTATCACCTTTTTCTGAAAAGTCAACCCTCTGGCTACCCCATCTCCTGATCTCCCCATCTCCTCATCTATTTCTTCGAGGTTTCGTTGACTTACCCCCTATGATTCGCTATAATCTTTATCGCAAAATGGTAAAATGAATTATTTAAAATTTGTTACAAAAATTCCCTTCCTGAACCGCTTTTCCCTAAGAACCAAGCTCGTCTTTAGTTTTCTCCTCGTGGTCATCGTCGGTGGCCTCCTCTCTTCCCTGATTGGTACGCAACTCGTTGCCGATACCATCATCCTGCAGGCGCAAAATAAAGTCAAATACGACCTCAGCACTGCTTGGCTGGTTTACAACGAATCCCTCAACCGTATCCGCGAGGTGGTTCAGCTCACCGCTTCCGGGCGTACCATCCCGGACTACCTGGAATCTGGGCGCTTGAAAAATTTGGGGGATTTTCTGATCAAGCGCCGCAAAGATTTCGGACTCGACATTCTCACCCTCACCGATGCCAACGGGAAAGTAATCCTGAGGACCTATCATCCTTTCCACGTTGGGGATGACCGATCGGCCGACCCATTGATCCGGAGGGCTTTAAACAGAGAGACTGCGGCCTCCACAGCCATCGCCTCCAAGGAGGAACTGCAATTGGAAGGGAGCGACTTGGCGGAACGGGCTCTTATCCTTCCCGTTCCTACCCCTAAAGCCAAGGATCGCCCAGGAGAGCGGGAGACGTCTGGAATGATGCTCAAGGCCGCCGCTCCTATCTTGAGTGATGCCGGCCGCCTCCTGGGAGTTTTGTACGGAGGAGTTCTCCTTAATCGCAACTACCAGATTGTCGACAAAGTGCGCGACCTCCTCTACGGGGAGGGACGATACAAGGGAAAGGAAATGGGGACGGCCACCATCTTCCTGGGAGGTTTGCGCATCTCTACCAACGTGCGCAACGAGAAGGGGGAACGAGCTATAGGAACGCTGGTCTCGGACGAAGTCTACGAGGCGGTGATCCAGAAGGGGCAGCTCTGGGAAGATCGGGCCTTCGTGGTCAAGGATTGGTATATCACCGCTTATGAACCCATCCGGGACATCACCGGCAAAATCGCGGGGATCCTCTACGTGGGCATGCTCGAAGTTCCTTACGTTGACTTGCGCAATAAAGTCGTCTATAGCTTCTTCGGCATCGGTGTGCTGGGCGTCTTTCTTGTGCTGCTGCTCTCCTTCTTCATTACTACTGGAATCATCCAGCCGTTGAAGGAGATGGTCTGGGCCACGCGCCAGATTGCTGAGGGCGACCTCTCTTTGGAACTTTCCGTCTCCTCCAAAGATGAAATCGGACAACTCGCCGAGTCCTTCAACCACATGCTCTCGCGCCTCAAACGGGCCCGGCAGGAACTGGAAGACTATGGCCGCACCCTGGAAGAAAAGGTGGAACAGCGCACCCAGCAGCTCAAGAAGATCCAGGCGCAATTCGCCCAGTCGGAGAAATTGGCTTCCCTCGGGCGCCTGGCCTCCGGAGTAGCCCATGAGATCAACAGTCCTCTCACAGGAATCCTGACCTTCTCCCACTTGCTGATGCGGAAACTCAAAGACAACCCCGAACTCCAACGGGAACTGGAGTTGATCGTCCGAGAGACTACACGCGTTTCCACCATCGTTCGTGGCCTTCTGGATTTTGCCCGGGAGAGCAAGCCCCAGAAAAGGCCCTGGAACATTAATGAGCTCATCCTGCAAACCCTTTCCCTGGTGGAGCACCAAGCAGTGTTTCACGACATCCGCATCCTTAAGAACCTGGACCCAGAGATCCCCATGGTCCTACTGGATGCCAATCAAATCCAGCAGGTCTTCATGAACATCCTTCTGAACGCAGCCGATGCCATGCCTGCCGGGGGGTCCCTGACCATTACCAGCAACCTGAACCCGGGGGATTCTTTCGTTCAGATTCAATTTTCCGACACCGGGTGCGGCATTCCCGAGCAGAATCTGGATAAGATTTTCGATCCCTTCTTCACCACCAAGGCGGAGAAGAAAGGGACAGGGTTAGGGCTGGCCGTGAGCTATGGAATCATCGACCGCCATCGGGGCCAGATTGAAGTCCAGAGCGAGGAAGGCAAGGGCACAACGGTTACCATCAAATTGCCGCTGCAGACGGCAGAAGAGGTACCCGCGCTGTAATCAACTTTGTTACCGCAGAGATCGCCGAGGCCGCCGAGGCGTACTCTGCGGTGAATATTTGGGGCAGTCTAAAACTGGTTGAAGAGGAAGAATGCCTACAGCAAAAGTCTTAGTCGTAGATGACGAAGAAATCGTCTGCCTGAGTTGCCAGCGGATCCTGACCGAAGAAGGATACGAAGTGCACACCCGCCTCAGTGGGAAAGAGGCCATGAAGCTGCTTTCAGAGGAGCCCTTCGACCTGGCCATCGTGGATTTGAAGATGCCCGAGATGGACGGGCTGGAACTCCTCCAGGCCATCAAGCGGGATTATTCCCACATCCCTGTAATCATGATTACGGGGTATTCAACCGTGGAATCGGCCGTGGAAGCCATGAAATCTGGCGCCTTCGACTATGTTCCCAAGCCCTTCACTCCTTATCAATGGTTTGGACAAATCTCGCTTGCCGAATGCCATCGACGTCTCAACCTCTTACGAAGTCGCGTTAAAAATCGCCGCCTCCATTTAAAACCTCATCGTCCGGAAACAAGTTATCTGGAAGGCATTTTTTCCAGAGGCGATCGCCGTCTTTCTTCTCTTGTCATTTTAGCTTGGCAGAAAGGATGTCGCTTTGACGA
>JACRCA010000105.1 GCA_016234425.1 Deltaproteobacteria bacterium
AATGTTATGAAGGGCTGGACGTGAGCACAGCCCTTTATGAATGGAACTACTCCAAGCAGATCCTCTGGATGAAACAGGCCGAGATCTGCCAGGCTCCGAGGGAAGCGGTGGGCAAAGAGATCTTCAGCCCCGAATTCTTGATCCGCAGACCCCTGCTGGAGGCCATCCAAAACGATTCTGAGAGACCTGTGGTGTTGCTCATCGATGAGATTGATCGCTCGGACGAGGAGTTTGAAGCCTTCCTTCTGGAGGTCTTATCGGACTTTCAGATCACCATCCCGGAGATCGGCACGATTCAGGCGGAACAGCGCCCGCATGTCATCCTGACCTCTAACCGCACGCGGGAGCTGCACGATGCTTTGAAGCGGCGTTGCCTTTACCACTGGATCGACTATCCCTCCCTGGAAAAGGAGAGGCGCATTGTCCTGACCAAGGTGCCATCGGTCGGAATGACCCTGGTAAATCAGGTCTGTTGCTTCATGCAGCGGGTTCGGGAAAGAGAATTTTACAAGAGGCCGGGGATTGCCGAGACGCTGGATTGGGTCATGGCCCTGATGGCCTTGGGGAAAGAGGAACTCGATGCGCATGCGGTGCGAGAGACCCTGGGCTGCATCTTCAAATACCACCAGGATTTAAAGCAGCTGGAAGAGTATGGCGTCGAAAATCTATTGAGCAGCCTGCCTCCGAGGGACGACCTGACCTGCACCCAGATCCCTCGTGCTTGAACTGCGGTGGAGCTGGCCATGCGCGGATTTCGTAAGGGAGAGATCCTTTCCCACCTGATTCTATTTGCCCACCGATTGAAAGAAAAAGGTCTGAAGATTACCCCGGGCCGGGTGATGGATGCCGCCCGGAGTCTGGAGTTCATCGACCTTTCCAACCGCAATGATTTTTCCTCGGCTTTGAAGGCCAACTTCACATCCTGCCAGGAAGATCTGACCATTTATGACGAGCTCTTCGAGGAGTTCTGGGTGCAGATTCAGGAAGTCTTGCAGAAGCGGGCGACTCCTGCTGTTGAGGAGCCAGGAGACGAAGGGACCCCTAGAGAAGAAATTGATCTCCTCTCCGAGGATGAGGAAGAACCCGCAGAAGAAGAGGGGGTGAAAGGAGAAAAACTCCAGGTCGGGTACAGTGCCGAGGAAGTCCTGATGGTGAAGGACTTCAGTCAGTTCGGCCCGGAGGATTGGGAAATTCTGGACCAGGAGTTTGCTCGCCTTCTCTCCCAGCTGGCCATGAGAGTAAGCAGGAGGCGGGAGCCTTCGGCGAAAGGCCGGGAGATGGATTTCCGCCGAACCTTCCGCAGAACAATGCATTACGGCGGAGAGATTCTGGAGCTGGTCAGGCGCAGGCGGAAAATCAAGCCCCTGAAGGTGATCGTGATTTGTGATGTGAGTGGGTCCATGGACCCCTCTACCCGCTTCATCCTGCAATCCATCTTCGGGCTGCAGAGGATTTTTCGGCAGAGTGAAATTTTTGTTTTCAGCACTCGGCTGACGCGGATCACGGATATTTTAAAACGACACCGCTGGGCTGAAGCTCTGCTGGCCATCAGCAGGCAGGTGCAGGACTGGTCGGGGGGAACAAAAATCGGCCACTGCCTGAAAATGTTCAACGAGCGGTATGCCAGGGACCTGGGGATTGGGGGGGCCGCTGTCATCCTCATCAGCGATGGGTGGGACCGGGGAGACACGGGGCTTTTAGACTTCGAGATGAGGAGACTCAAGAGAGGGGCTCGTCGCATCATCTGGATGAATCCCCTCCTGGGGTCTCCGGATTACCAACCTATTTGTCAGGGAATGCGAACTGCTTTGCCCTACCTCGATGATTTCCTCCCGGCCACCAACCTCAAGGGCCTGAAGGCCCTGGGGGATATATTAGTAGAGATGTAACCATATTTTTCCATGCTCCCCATTTTCCCTTCATCCCATCGCTCTCCCCTGGCGGGGGAGAAGAGAAGGGTGAGGGGGGTCGGTTAATTATTTTACTCACACTCACACTGACACTAAATAGGTGTTGAACCATGATCTCAGCCATCGTGCTCGCGGCTGGAGAGTCGAAGCGCATGGGCCAGGTCAAGTTATTGCTACCCTGGCAGGGGAAGACCATCCTGGAACGTGTTCTGGATGCGCTGCTCAATTCCCAGGTGGACGAAGTAATTCTGGTCCTCGGGCACGAGGCAGAGCGTATCCGCGAAAAGGTGCCCACCCAAAAGATCAAGGTCGTCATCAACCCAGATTACAAGAAAGGCATGAGCACGTCCATTCGCCGAGGCCTGCTGGCCCTCGATGAGAAGGCTCAGGGTTTTATGGTGGTTTTGGGAGACCAGCCAAAAATCGGCAAAGAGACCCTGAACCGACTGATCAGCGAGTTTCAAAGAGTCTACCCAGAGAAAAACATTGTTCTTCCCGCTTATCATGGCTTCCGGGGGCATCCCGTTCTTTTTAGCGTCAAATATCTCGAGGAGGCTCTGCGACTGGAGGGAGATGTGGGATGTCGGCAAATTCTGGCAGACCATCCAGAAGACATCCTGACCGTGCCAGTGAATACGGACGCGGTTCTTTTCGATATCGACACTCCGGAAGACTATCGAGAAAACCTGAAAAGAAAATCTTCGGGGGAGCCTGCGTGACTCTGGAGGAGGCATTTTCTCTTAAGGATCGCGAGGTCATCAGCCTGGTAGGCGCCGGGGGAAAGACGACCCTCATGTTCGCCTTGGGAAATGAGCTTTCTTCCAGAAGAAAAAGAATCCTTCTCACCACCACCACGAAAATCTGGGAACCTGACCCGTCTCCTTCCTTTGCCCTTTTTCTATCGGATCAATTTGCGGGAATAAAGGAGTGGGTTGATAAAAGTTTGGCCCGGTATCCCTACTTGGTCATCGGCCAGAAAAAGCTGGATAACGGCAAGCTTCAGGGAATTGATCCGCAGTGGGTGGAAGGACTCTATTCTCAGGCAAATGTTTCCATCATGATCGTCGAAGCCGACGGAGCGGCAGGCCGCTCCCTTAAAGCTCCCAGAGAAGGAGAACCTGTGCTGCCGGCCAATACCACCCTGCTCATCCCCATGATGGGAATCGACGTTCTGGGTAGTCCTCTGGATGAAGAGCATGTCTTCCGCTCCGAGATCGCGGCCCGTATTCTCAACATGGAAATGGGGAGCACTGTAACGGAAGAGGTAATCGTCCGCCTGTTGAAGGAGTTGATTAAAGACTGCCCTGCCAAAGCCCGCGTAATTCCTTTGATCAACAAAGTAGACCTCCCCGGGGGCCTGGAAAAGGCCAGAAGCTTGGCTCGGGTTCTCTTGGGCATGGGCCGACCGAAGATTGAACGGGTCATCCTTGGCCAAGCCCAACAAATCCCGGCGGTGAAGGAAATCTGTTTCCCCCTTCCGTCTTCGCCTTGAGACTGGGTCGCAATTCTGGAATCGGAAGGCCCAGGCGGGCTTCATGCCCTCCCCCTTGCGTTACGAGAGTGTCTCCTTGCCCAGGGGCAAGGAACGGGGGCAGGACAAACCGAATTCCCTTGTTTTGATAAAGATTTTAATGTTATAAACAGCGTTGTCAAAAGCCAGGAGAATGTTAATAGTTGTTAATTTATAACTGAGAGCTGAAAATTTTATCCCTATTGCCCGCAGCGCCATGATTGCCAACGGCTGTTGCAGGTGAAGATTCGGGAAAGAGAGAGAAGCAAAAATTTATATGGAGGATTTATTAATGGGGGAAAAATATTGGGAAGAGAACAAATGGTGGGTGAGCCCGTATAATTTTATAAGTGAAGTTAAAACAGAGTTCAACCTCCCGAAAAGAGTCGAAATTCATGATGCTACCCTCAGAGATGGTGAGCAGACTCCCGGCGTAGTCTTCCGTAAAGAACACAAGGTTCAGATTGCACAGATGCTTGATGAAGTAGGGGTCGATAGGATTGAGGCAGGGATGCCTGCGGTATCGGATGAGGATTTTGAGGCCATCAAAGCAATCAGCAAACTGGGGCTGAAGGCAAGAATATATACCTTTGCCAGGGCATTTACCGTCGATATCGATAAAGCCATCGAATGTGGTGCGAATGGCGTTGTTCTCGAAATCCCCATTGGGTATCCAAAATTAAAGTACCAGTTTGGATGGACTTGGGAGGATGTTCTAAAAAAAAGTGTAGATTGCATCAGTTATGCCAAAGGAAAAAATTTGCATGTGGTTTATTTCCCTTATGATACTACACGAGCGAGAGATGAAGATTTGACGAACGTACTTACCCGAATCATGAGAGATTCTCCTCCAGATTCCATAGGATTAGTTGACACCATGGGATGTGCCCTTCCGGAAGCCATCAAATACCTGGTTAGAAAAATAAAGAATATCACGAGGCTTCCCGTGGAAATTCATACCCATAACGATTTTGGAATGGCGGTGGCTACAGAGTTGGCCGCTGTGACTGCGGGGGCGGAGGTAGTTCATGGGTGCCTCAACGGACTTGGGGAAAGAACAGGAAATGCCGCAGTTGAGGAATTGATGGTTGGCCTTCATATTCTTTTGGGGCTGGAGACAAATTACAAGTTGGATAGGATTGGGCAGCTCTGTAAATTGATTCGTGACCTATCCGGAATCCAGCCGGCGAACAACAAACCGGTGATAGGTGAAGGTAATTATACAAGGGAATCGGGGATTGGGGTTGATCTTGTCATGAAAAATCCTTTGGCCATGTTTGCCACCGCCCCGCAGATTTTTGGCCGGGAAGGAAAAGTTGTCTTAGGGAAAAAAAGCGGCAAGGCTTCCATTACCTACACCCTGGAAAAATTGGGAATAGAGAATATCGGTGATGAAGCGGTGGCGGAAATTTTGCAAGAAGTGAAAGCCAGGGGCACGGAAAAGCGTGCCTTGCTATCAATGGATGAATTTAGGGAGATTGTTAGCCGGAGATTAAAAGGATGAATCAAATTATAGGCCAGATAGCTTTTAGATCTATGATTAATATCTGTGAATTTCTGAAAGCGGGAGGTCTTGGAAAATCATGAAGATTAGGAGGATCGTAACAGGCCATAATAATGAGGGCAGGAGCATTGTTAAATGGGACAGCGAAGTCGAGGCCATTCCAGGAAGGCCAGGGTTTTCATATGTTCCGCTGTGGGCCACAAAACAATTACCGGCCAAGCTAACCAATGAAGATCCAAGCACGTGGGAAATCGGGACAACCATAGCCGATGGCTCCGTTTTCCGGATTATTCGATACGAGCCGGGGGTTGCCAAGCGATGGCATCGAACGGATTCAGTTGATTATGCAGTTGTTCTTTCCGGAGAAATTTACATGCAGTTAGATGAAGAAGAGGTACATTTAAAGGCCGGCGATGTAATGATCCAAAGAGGTACTATGCACAATTGGGTAAATCGTGGAACAGAACCATGCCTGATAGCGTTTGTATTGGTAGCAACTGAGGGAGGGCAATCAACCGGTTGGTCATGAAGCCGCAAGCACTTATTTGCAGGCATTGCTGGCAAATTTTTTTAAAAGGTTTTCGGCAGTATCTCTGGAATGCGGTTGTATCGTATAACCTGTTGGTTTTAGCCAGGTTGAAGCTGGCGGCAGTGTGAATCTGGGATCCAGGAGACGGGGGGTACAGCGGGGAGAGGGAGGATGCCGCGCAACGCTCAAAGCGGGATACCAGCTCTTTGGCAGCACAGGCGTCATAATAATAATGAAGGAGCAAAATCCCGATTAATTCTCAAAAGGAGGGCAAAAATGAATCGGTCCATAATCAAATATTTGGTAGGAGCAGCCTTTCTGCTGATGGTCCCGTTTACGGGAATTGCGCACTCCCAGCACATGACGATCGGTACGGCAAGCCTGGGTGGCGCCTATTATCCGGTGGGTACGGGCATTGCGGAGATCGTTACCAAGTTTGTCCCCGGAATCAAAATGACTGCTGAAGTCACAGGTGGGTCTACGGAGAATCCAAGGCTGGTGGGAACGGGCCAAACCGATATTGGAATCTGTAACGCCAATCATGCCTTCGAGGCTTACCGAGGTTTGGCTCCCTTTACCAAGAAGTACGACGTCATGGCCATTGGGGCGCTGCACGGGTCGGTCTTGCATATCGTGACCATTGACGGGACTGGGGTGAAATCGGTTCCCGACTTGAAAGGGAAGAAAATAGCCGCAGGGCCTATGGGTGGAGGAAGCATCCCGATGATAAAAGCGGTTCTTTCCGTCTATCCCGAGGTAAAATTTGAGGACCTCAAGCCCAGCTATGTCTCTTACTCCGATGGGATTACCGCGCTCAAGGACGGCAATGTCCAGGCGGCTCTCGTTGGGGCAGCGGTTCCGGCTGCAGCGGTGATGGAATTAAGCATCAGCCACAAAGTTCGGTTCGTGGAGATCTCCGAGGAGAAGATGACCGAAATTACCAAAAAATTCCCCTACCACACGAGGGAAGTCGTTCCCGCGTCGGTCTATAAGACTGATAAAGATGCAGTGGTCATGGGTGTGCGGAATTTGCTGGTAGTGAGTTCAAAAATGGATGAGAAGATTGCTTACGAAATTACCAAGGCCATCTATTCGAATCTCGATAAACTGGCTACCTACCATGCTTCCGTTAAGCATGTGGCTCTAAAGGATGCAGTGCAGGTCACCGGTGTCCCGATCCATCCTGGGGCGATCAAGTTCTTCAAGGAAAAAGGGCTAATTCGTTAACTCCAATCCAATCCGAGGCGGATGTCGATTCAATCCTTCCAGCCTTTCCCACCCCATCGGGACGACCCGGCACGCGCTTCGCGTGATCGCCCCCACAACGGGGTTGAAAGGGGGGAAATTGCCACGTCACCCCCCGAAGCGCGGGGTGACTCGCAATGACGATACGGAAAAAACAAATTCGGTTGGATGAATGAGGGCAAGAGGCAGAATCCATGTTTTCCATTTTTAAATGGCCGGGCAGAAAAAAAGATAAAGGAGATCAAGCTGTAGAGTTCAAAGATGAATTCAAGCCCATGCGGTCCCTGCCAGGCAATCTGGATCGGGCCGTGATGGTCGCTGGGTTCTTACTCGGCCTTTTCCATCTTTATACAGGCTTTTTCGGTGCCTTTTCGGCCATGAATCAACGGGCCGTTCATTGGACGGTGATCTCAATCTTCGCTTTTTTACTGTATATGGAGAAAGACAAAGACCTGATTCCGCTATTTACAAATTTGCTGATGCAATATTTCATGACCGTTCTGTTACAATGTATGGAGATGGAGAAACGGCAAGAGATTATACCCATGTCAAAGACATCGTGAACGGAATAGCATCTGCCATAACTTTTCTTATTCCTAAACATAAAATTTGTGAAACCATTAATCTAGGCAATCATTCTCCGATAAAGCTAAAGGATATGATAGTGGTACTTTA